>QNYL01000058.1 GCA_003973375.1 Flavobacteriia bacterium | reverse complement strand
TTCAAGTTCTTCAATACTTGAAAATTTTGTAGTATCCTGATTTCCCTCTTTCAGAAAACTTTCAATGGCTCTTGTACTGAAGAAAAGGACACCTTTATATATAGGATCGATTTTTTTAGAATTGAGTACAGTTCTGTAGCATTCGATCTCCTTAACCTTTAATCCGCTGGATTCAAGTTTTTTAATGATCTCTGTACCTTCATTATTTCCTGTAAAGTAGGTAATAACTTCCGGTTTTATGTTTGAGGTAAGGTATTCTGATAATTTTTCAGGAGTACTTTCAAAGTGAGTTACTTTAGCGATATGCTTTTCTATAAGTCGTTTGGTCTTTCTTCCGGCACAGTAAATATGTTTAAAATCAAATTCAGCCGGTGAAAAATTGCTTAGAATTGCGGTTACGGCATCCGGGCTGGTAAACAATACATTTTCTATTGTCCTGTTAAAAACACTTGGTTTTACTCTTGTATATCTGATGCGTACAAAGTCATCCATATCTACCTGAATATGAGAAGATAATATCTTGGTTTGAGTAAGAGATAAAGCTTTGGTAGAGAAAACCTTGATATCTTTGTCGGCTTTCATTCTTTCCCTCATGATCTTTTCTCCATTCCGGTCGATAATATATCGGGCAGCAAAATTTCCAAGATCATCCAGTTCTTCAACAGGAGTCATTTTGGTAAATTCTATCCGTGATCTTCCGTCAGGACTGAAAACAGCTCCTTTGAACTTTAATTTTTCATTTTTAATAGTGGCCAAAGCTCCTACAGGTGAATTCTGATCAGCCCCGAGAGAATCCAGAAAGGCTCTTTCTATACCTGTACAGATCTCAGTTTCTTTATGATTCAGTTCCTTACAAATCTCAATTAAAGCTTCACTTTCTTTCAAAGTACTGATCATAATAGTTCCCTGCCCTGCAGCAGGAAGCATCCAGTCTAACCGGAGGTGATCTTCGGGTAAGAGATCTAATTTCTTTAGTTCTGTCTGAGTAAAAACTGCAGCATCCCAGTTCAGATCATCCAATGCTTTAAGCCTTGTTCTTACATCACCTTCAATATCGATCATCTGATGATTTGGAAAGCGGTGGAGCCATTGCGATTTACACCGGATACTGCTTACTGCAATGTTGGCTGTTTTATGGGTAAAAAACTCTTCATCTTCCTTTAGGATAAGTACATCGTTAAAATTTCCTCTTTTTAAAACAGCTGCCTGAACAATTCCTTCCGGAAGGGAAGGAGGAACATCTTTTAACGCATAAATGGCAATATCAATTTGGTTATTGAGTAAAGCTGTATCTAAATACCGGGTATAAACATAAACATCGCCGGTTTTATAAACCGGTTTTTTTGTACTGTTTTTATCTAAAGTGTTTATAATAACCACTTTAGTTTTATGTTCGAGATATTCTAATTGTTTTGCAACAGTTTCGGCCTGCCAGAGAGCCATTTCATCCGGTGCTGTTCCAATTCGTATAACTTTACTCATTATATTTTGATATTTTTTTAGATTTAACCAAAAATAATCAGTCTTAACAAGATAATATAAAGATCGATAAACTAAATATTATCCTGAAAGAGTCTGCCGAAAGGCAAAAAATTTTGATCAGTTTGTCATTTCGGTATAACCTTCCGGTATGGTCATATCGAATTTACTGTTGTCAACTTTTTCACTTTTTATCTCTGTGGCTTCCATTGTAGTGGTTATATTAAATGCTCCTTGTTTTGCATTTACTGTAAGATACAAAGGAAACCCTTTAATATTTTTGTTTAAGGTCCAGTTTTGCTGATTTGGTGCAGTAACCTTATCGGTAACATACATGGTCATTTTTGATTCTGTTCCGTTTTTATTTATGGTCACATCATAACCTTTGCATTTATAACCCAATATGGTCTTGGTGTCTCCGGTTTCTTTAACAGTGATGTTTTTCATATCTTCCTCTGAAGATTCAATAGGTGTTTTCTTATACTTTTTCCCCATCATCGGATTATCCATTAAAAGCAGCATTTCTTTTTTGTCATTATCAATAATCGTACTGGTTGAGCCCGACATCGGGTTGCTTAAAAGAGTTACTGATTTCTTCCCTTTGAAATAGGTGGTTGTTTTCATATCGCCCAACATAGCCAGAGAAGAATTGATCTGGTCATTATCACTTGACATGGTTATTTTCATAGAGATCATACCTTCATTGATCTCTTTCTGCGCAAAGGTATTCAGGCTAAGTAACAGAAATAATACGATAGTAATTTTTTTTATAAGTTTCATTTGATTGATTTTTAAATATTAATAAAAAAAGACCACTACTATGAATTGAATAGCAGCAGTCTTTTGAATTTGTTTTAATGACAACAGCTTTTTATAATAAACCGTTAGTTTTCTTAATTGCAGCAGCACTGGTCTGCATTTTTTCTTTTTCAGCATCAGTAAGCTCGAGTTCAACGATTTTTTCGATACCGTTTTTGCCTAAGATCACAGGAACACCAATACAAAGATCGCTCAATCCGTATTCACCATCAAGTAATGTTGAACAAGGGAACATCTTTTTTTGATCATTAGCGATAGACTGTACCATTGAAGATACAGCAGCTCCCGGTGCATACCAGGCACTGGTTCCTAATAATTTAGTTAAAGTTGCTCCACCCACTTTGGTAGCTTCGGCAACCTCGTTCAAACGTTCTTCAGAAACAAATTTACTAACAGGAATACTATTTCTTACAGCCAGACGGGTCAACGGGATCATCCCTGTGTCACTGTGCTGTCCGATTACCATTCCGTCGATATCAGATGAAGGACATCCGATTGCCTCAGCCAGACGATATTTAAAACGGGCACTGTCTAATGCTCCACCCATACCTATGATTCTGTTCTTGGGAATTCCAAGTGTTTTATGAGTCAGGTAAGCCATAGTATCCATTGGATTACTAACTACGATAAAAATAACATCAGGAGAATGTTTAAGAATGTTCTGGGTAACGGTTTTTACGATACCGGCATTAATTCCAATAAGTTCTTCACGGGTCATTCCTGGTTTACGGGGAATTCCACTTGTAATAACAGCGATATTACTACCGGCAGTTTTTGAATAATCATTAGTGGTTCCAGTTACTTTAGTGTCAAATCCGTTTAACGAAGCGGTTTGCATCAGATCCATTGCTTTACCTTCTGCATATCCTTCTTTAATATCGATCAAAACAACTTCAGAAGCGAAATTCTTAATAGCGATGTACTCGGCACAGCTAGCTCCTACGGCTCCTGCACCAACTATGGTTACTTTCATGTGTTTAAAGATTTAAAATTATTATAACAAAGTTAATTTAAAAAAAGCATTTCTTACGTATCTGTGAGCACCAGATTCTAATAAATTTTTGTTAAGAATCTAAATGTCAATATTGGCATAAACAGCATGTTTCTCAATAAAATCTCTTCGTGGCGGAACTTCATCTCCCATCAGCATTGAGAAAACCCTGTCGGCTTCTGTACCATTATCAATAGAGATCTGGCGCATCATCCTGAATTCCGGATTCATCGTTGTACTCCACAGCTGTTCTGCATTCATTTCTCCCAGACCTTTATAACGCTGAATTGAGGCGCCTTGGCCGAATTCATTTAATATTTCATCGCGTTCAGCATCACTCCAGGCATATTTTTTCTTGGCACCTTTTTTAATCAGATAGAGTGGAGGGGCGGCAATATAAATATTTCCGTTTTCAACCAGTTCTCTCATATATCTGAAGAAGAAAGTGAGGATCAGTGTAGCAATGTGACTACCATCAACATCAGCATCCGTCATGATCACGATCTTGTGGTATCTTAATTTGCTTAAATTCAAAGCTCTTGGATCATCTTCTGTACCTATGGTAACACCCAGTGCAGTGTACATGCTTTTGATCTCTTCATTTTCAAAAACTTTGTGCTGCATGGCTTTTTCCACATTCAGTATTTTACCTCTTAAGGGAAGAATTGCTTGGAAATTTCTGTCGCGGCCCTGCTTGGCAGTACCCCCTGCAGAATCTCCCTCAACGAGAAAAAGTTCACATTTTTCAGGATCGCTCCACGCACAATCGGCAAGTTTACCGGGTAAGCCGCCTCCGGACATCACAGTCTTTCTCTGAACCATTTCACGGGCTTTGCTGGCTGCATGACGTGCCTGAGCGGCAAGGATCACTTTTTGAACGATGATCTTGGCATCATCTGGATTTTCTTCAAGGTAATTGGTAAGCATTTCGCTCACCGACTGGCTTACGGCAGAAGTAACATCCTTATTTCCCAGTTTGGTTTTGGTTTGTCCCTCAAACTGAGGTTCGGCAACCTTTACAGAAATGATAGCTGTGAGTCCTTCACGAAAGTCATCTCCTGAGATGTCAAATTTCAGTTTGCTGAGCATTCCTGAGTTCTCTGCATATTTTTTCAGCGTGTGTGTTAAACCTCTTCTGAATCCTGAAAGGTGTGTACCTCCTTCATGGGTATTGATATTGTTTACATAGGAATGAAGATTCTCGGTAAAGGAAGTGTTGTAGGTCATGGCAACTTCTACAGGAATACCATTCTTTTCTCCTTCCATGCTGATCACATCTTTAATCAGCTGTTCACGTGTTGCATCAAGATATTCAACAAATTCTTTTAAACCTTCTTCACTGTAATATTCTTCATGGATATAGTTTCCTTCATCATCTTTATTTCTCTTGTCGGTAAGTGTAATGGTAATGCCCTGGTTCAGGAAAGAGAGTTCACGCATTCTTGCCGACAGGGTATCATAGCTGAAATCAATTTCTGTCTGGAAAATAGTGTCATCTGCTTTAAAGGTTATCATGGTTCCGGTTTCGTCAGATTCTCCAACAACTTTAACCGGATATAATGCTTTTCCTCGTTTATATTCCTGTTGCCAAATCTTTCCTTCGCGGAAAACTGTAGCGGTAAGGTGATTTGACAACGCGTTTACAACAGAAACGCCAACACCGTGTAATCCACCGGATACTTTGTAGGAGTCTTTATCAAATTTACCTCCGGCACCTATCTTGGTCATAACCACTTCCAGTGCGGAAACACCTTCTTTTTTATGCAGACCTACAGGAATTCCCCTCCCGTTGTCTTTTACACTTAATGAATTATCTTCGTTTATAATAACATCAATCCGGTCACAATGCCCTGCCATGGCCTCATCAATGGAGTTATCAACCACTTCATAAACCAAATGATGCAATCCTCTGGTACTTACATCTCCGATATACATTGACGGACGCATACGTACATGCTCCATCCCTTCCAACGCCTGAATGCTGTCAGCAGAATATTGATCTTTTTTAATTTCTTCACTCATATTTTAGTAGTATTTTTTTAGGTAAAATAACAAACGTACAAATATAGTAAAAGCACTGTTTTTAGACTTAAAATATTTGATTAAAAGAACCGACTTATTAACAATTATTGTTATTAAATGGTGTTTTTTATGATTCTTGCCAATATTGGAATAGATCCCATAAAAAAAGCCCGATGAACGGGCTTTTTATCTAACTCGTAAACTCAAAATTTAGAGTATTTGTAAAAAAATAGAAAATCTGCAATAATATTTGTCCCCTCATTAAAAACAGATTTTGTAAGAAAAATGATTTCCTCTTTTCGAAGAAGAAAAACAGAAAATCGCTTTACAAGTATGCAATATAGTAATCAAATCTAAAGGAAATCTGAAGTTATAAAAAAATCCCGATTCAAAAGAATGAACCGGGATTGTTGTGCAAATTAAAATAGCTTAATATTTCAATGTATTTTTTTGTTAAACTTACTCATATTAATCCCCTCAGTTAACATGAATAAGTTTAACTTTTTATTTCGGCTTTCATAAAAATTATGATCTTGAACTTTTCCGAAATCTGTAAGAAATCAATTTCTCAATCAATTACAATGCAAATATATGAGGAGATTCTGAAGATAATCTGAAGTTATAAAAATCCCGGTTCATTCTTTGAACCGGGAGATGTTGTACAAATAAAAAAAGCTTAATATTCCAATTATATTTGCGTACGTGTTAGATTGTACTAATATTAGTTCCCTCAAATAACATTAGTGCAGATCTAACGGTGATTGTCACATTTGCGACAGATTATTTCAGTATCATTTTTGAAATGATTTTGAACTTTCTGAAATAAGTAAAAGATGATATTATCAACTTTTTACAGGGCAAATATATTTTTTGAATCTGAAGAGATTTTGAACTTTAAATAGAATTAAAAATAAATTGTAAAAAAATGCATATGGTCGGAAAAGTTATGTTTAATCTTCCATTCGTGTACATCACATATCTTTTTAACAATGGCCAGTCCAAGCCCGAATGAATCCGAAGCGGTACTCTCTTTTTTAAATCTTTCAAAGATCTTGTCGGAATCGGTATTGAGTTCTGTTCCGTTGTTGGAGATCATAAAAAAGAGCTCATCTGTAACAATTTCAATGGTTCCGCCTTTTACATTGTGTTTTATCGAATTTCCAATCAGATTGGAAATGATGGTATCAAACAACATTGGATTCGCTTCAATCTTTACATCAGGTTTAAGTTTTTTTATAACTTTAAGCTTCTTATTGCTGATAAAATCCTCAAAGATCTCAAGTTGTTCAACAATAATTTCATTGATATCGATCTCTTCCTTATTGCTGTATTGCTGGTTTTCGATCTTCGAAAGCATCAGCAGGGTCTTGTTGAGTTTCGATAGTCTTTTTGAAGCTGAATAAATGTCGCTGATCAATTTCTTTTCCTCATGCCTGAGATTTTCCGACTGCATAAGATATTCAAGCTTTGTCTGCATAATTGCTAAAGGAGTTTGCATTTCATGCGAAGCATTATCGGTAAACTCTTTTAGATTGGTAAAATCGTTGCGCAGTTTCTCGGTGAGCTTTGAAACAGAATCGTTAAAAATTTTAAACTCATCAATATCGGTTTGCTCAAGTTCTATACTTTTATTCTTTTCTACAGAAAAATTTTTTAGTGAGTTCAGATTATGATTAAAGGGTTTTAACAACCGGTTAAACACCATGGTATTGATAAAAAAGAAGGTAATGATCAGTAATAAAATAACAATACCTACAGATAAACTGATGGCCAGAATAAATTCATGATTCTTTACCAGAGAACTCCGGGTAATGATCTTATAGGTTCTTCCCTGCAGCGTTTCAACAGAAGTGAGCTGTCTGTACAATTCATAATTCTCTACTCCTTTAATAATTTGATACATCAGCGTATCTTTATAATAAAGGGTGTCTTTTACAGGATTCTTTGCCTTATAATCTTCAACATCAAAAATAGGCAGAGGATAGTCGTATTTAATGCGCTGTTCAATAATATTTTTATCCCAGAGCAGCTTTTCATCTTGTCGTTTGGCAATAATATTCTTAAAGATGAAATATATAATTGTACTCGACACTATAAAAATAATGATAGAGTATAAAATATAAGTTTTCCGGGTTTTATGGATCAATTTCATTAATCACCAAATTTATAGCCTAAACCATAGATGGTTTGAAGATAATCTTTTGCGCCTTTCTTCTTAAGTTTTCTTCTGAGATTTCGCATATGGGTGTAAATAAAATCAAAGTTATCAGCCATGTCAATACTGTCTCCCCAAAGGTGTTCTGCAATCGATTCTTTGGTAAGCACACGGTCTTTATTGGTAATAAAATAGAGCAATAGATTGTATTCTTTACGGGTAAGTCCAACAGTTTCCTGATTTACTTTTACAGACCTTGCGGTAGGATCGATCTCAATCTCATGAAATGAAATACTATCCTGTCCCTTGAATTTTTGTCTTCTGATCAGCGATTTTACTCTTGAATTCAGTTCGGCAAGATGAAAGGGTTTTGTAATGTAATCATCAGCTCCCAGATCGAGTCCTTTGAGTTTATCATCCAATGAATTTCTGGCACTGACAATAAGCACACCTGTGGAAGGGTATTGCTTTTTTATGATCTTTAACAGATCCATTCCGTTGCCATCGGGTAAATTAATATCGAGAATTACAATATCATAATTGTAAGTAATCAGTTTATCTTCTGCATCGAAAAAATTATAGGCAAATTCACAAATAAAATCTTCTTTTTTCAGATATTTACAGGTAACATCTGCCAGGTCTTTTTCATCTTCAACGATCAGTATCTTCATTTTTTTAATTTTTTTTTAAAAGAATTATATACAAAGGTAGAGAATTTTAAATAAGATTTATTTTCAGGTATATATTAAAAAAGAAGTTTGTAGGTGTTCTTGTCTTTTTTAAAGGAATATCCAATGGTCCATTCAACATAATCAGCATGGAATTCTGTTATTTTTAAGCCAACACCGGTTATGATATTTTTATTTTTTCCGGCCAGATATCTTAATCCGAGACGTGGATAAAGGCGCTGCTCAAAATTTTCGGAATTATAATTAAGGTGAACACCAAAATTAAGAGGAATATATATGCGTTCCGTAAGCACCCATTCCCAGATTCCCACAAAGCCATAACTGAATTGTTTTTTAAAATTACTTTTGTCGCTTTCAACACGATCTAAAGATCCTGCTGTATAAAACAACTCCATACCTCCGCCAAAGCGATATTTATAATTTCTTTGCCATAAATAACTCACTCCCAGTGATGATTTAAAATACACAGATTTTCCGTATTCAAAGTTCTTGTTGCCAATACCCCAAAATACATCAAGAATTGTAAAGGGTTTAAAATCTCTTACACCAACCTCATTCAGGTCTGTTTTCGTATCATCAAAATTATATTGCACAAATAGGGTCAGAGGCAACAAATTAACACCTCTGTTGGGTAAATGAATTCTTCCGTTTGAAAAATGTTTGAATCCGGCACCAATTCCTGTTACCCAATGATCGCTAATGTCATACCTGCCCTCAAGAGAAAAACCAATATAAACATTCTTTGCCGATCCTAATAAAATATTCCCGGGGTTTTCTTCCGGATCATAATAATTAAAGTTAAAGGCCATACCCAGGCCAATGGTGTAAAACCAGTTCCATTTGCTTTGGGTATTGTGCATGGCTCTTATGGGGAAATCCATAAAACCATAAACACCAAAGGGTTTTCCGAAAGCGTTGCTGTTAAAATTACCGCTGTAAATCCCTATTCCGTATTTTGGTGCTTTGTAAAGACTTGAATAAGTATTATTTTCTCTTTTTTGCCAGGCAAGACGTATGTCTATTCCGTAATAGTCTTCTATCCCTTTTTCTCTTACGCTTTTGATTATTCCTCCGTAATCGAATTTAAGCTGGGAATAGAGGTTGTATTTCTTTTTATTCTTTTTTTCTCCGGGAAGCCTGATGCTGTCATGGGGAGAAATTCCGGGTGTATTTTGCGCATAGTTTGTTTTTGCCGACAAAAAAAAGAGCAGTAAAAAGATTGTAAAGTATTGTATTTTAAATATTTCTATCTGAAACAAAAGCTATTATTTAGGTGAGCAATGTAATAAAAAACATATTAAAACGAATTAAAAGTATCTTTATAAATCTGTTCAATTTTATAATAAAAGGGGTTTAACTGCGTTATAGTATCACAATTATACAGTTACATATATTCTAAATTGCTATGAAAAGAATCTATATTATTGCTGTTTTTGTATGTTTTTTTATGTTACAAAACCAGACCCAGAGTCAGGGATTTGCTCAGTTAGACAAAAATCCTGTTGACATCGCGTATTTAAAACCTAAGAATTTCTCAAAACCATTGATCAAAGTGGTTTACAGCCGGCCCAAAAAGAAATCTGAAAAGGTTTTTGGCGAACAGATACCTTTTGATAAGATCTGGCGAACAGGAGCTAATGAAGCTACTGAAGTTAAGTTTTATAATGATGTTAAGATTGGAAACAAGATAGTAAAAAAAGGAACTTATACTTTACAAACCATACCGGGAGAGAAAGAATGGACGGTCATACTTAACAGTAAGACCGATACCTGGGGTGCTGTTTTTTACGATCCTGAAAAAGATGTTGTGAGAATTAAAGTTCCTGTTAAAAAAGGAAGACCTGTTGATGTCTTTTCAATCGCTTTTAAGCAAGATTATAACGATACTTTTATGGTACTTGCCTGGGATACAGAACGTGTTGGAATTCCAATTGAAACCAATGTGCAGGTTCTGGCCGATCTGTATTAAGCTAAAAACAGACTAGAATGAAAAACATTTATTTAAAAATATTACCCTTATTTTTATTTACGGTGCTTAATTCCGGGGCTCAGGAATTCAAAGGAATTGATAAAAGTCCGCACGATATAATTTATTACCGGATTAATAAAATTACGCCTCCCGAGATCAAGGTTCTTTACGGGCGACCACAAAAAAATGGCAGGAAGATCTTTGGTGAGTTGGTGCCTTACGGGAAAATATGGAGAACAGGTGCCGATGAAGCTACAGAGATCACTTTTTATAAAGATGTGATCTTTGGAGGAAAAAATGTTAAAAAGGGTAGTTACGTTCTTTACACCATTCCGGGAGAAAAAGAATGGACAGTTATTCTTAATAAAAATCTTGATGCTTGGGGAACAAATGGTTACGACAATAGAAAGGATGTGGTAAGAGTCCCTGCAAAAGTATCCAGAGCAGAACCTGTTGAGGCTTTTTCAATTGGATTTAAAAAGAAAAAGGATAAGGTAAAGATGATACTTGGTTGGGATACAACAAGAGTTACAGTCCCTATTAAAATACAATAGTTCTTCAGATCTATTTGGTCAATGTCAGGTTTCTGGCATCATAATACAAAGCCGCTGCTCCCATAATAGAAATTTCAGATTGTTCTGAAGCTGTGATCACCAGATTTTTTAAAGAATGCTTATACGGAAAACTCCTGACGATCTCATTCATCGATTTTTCAAAGAATGGAAAGGCTTTGGAAATGATTCCTCCAAGCACAATAATTTCAGGGTCAAGGGTGA
>QNYL01000101.1 GCA_003973375.1 Flavobacteriia bacterium | reverse complement strand
TAGATAATACATTTGAAATGTTTTTTAGTGTTGGTGGCGACGGTACTTTTTTAAGGTCAATCACCTATGTAAGGGATCTAAATATTCCCATCATAGGGATCAATACCGGTACACTTGGCTTTTTAGCAACCATCCAGAAAGAAAATATTCCCAAGGCCATCAAATTATTATTCAATAAAGCCTATGTAATCAGGGAAAGAACCCTGATCAGTGTGAGCACCAACGACAACAATAAAGATCTTAACGAAATTAACTTTGCTCTTAACGAAATCTCCATCAGCAGGAAAGATACACCTTCCATGATCACGGTTGAAACCTATCTTGATGGAGAATATCTCACTACATATTGGAGCGACGGCCTTATTATTTCCACACCAACGGGATCAACAGGATATTCGTTGAGCTGTGGCGGACCGATCATTTCGCCCTCATCAAAAAATATTGTTTTAACCCCAATTGCACCGCACAGTTTAAGTGTAAGACCTTTGGTTATCCCTGAAGAGACTGAAGTTGAACTTAAAGTTGGCAGCCGAACCAACGAAGCCATCTTAACTCTGGATTCACGTATTACAACCATTACCAACACCACAAAAATTCACATCAAAAAATGCGATTTTACCATAAAAATAATTGTACTCAATGAGCAGTCATTTATTAAAACACTGCGAGAAAAACTGCTTTGGGGAGAAGATACCCGCAACTAACAATTTAAGCCTTTTTTATCGCTAAATTTCTGTTATTCAAAAAAGAGAAGCCAATTTCATTCAAAAGCAAATGTAATTTTATATATTTGCGAACTGTTTTGTATATGAAAAAAAGATTTTTAATACTTATATTATTTGCGTCAATTACCAGCTCTGTTTCTGCTCAAAGTCATGAGATAGGAGTGTTCCTGGGCGGAAACAACTATATTGGTGATATTGGAAATGATTTTCTTATACAGCCCAACAATATAGCTGTTGGGGGAATCTATAAACTCGATCTGAGTCCGAGATACGCACTCAGAGCCCAATATACTTACGCAAAGATCTCTGCAGATGATGCAGAATCAAAGAATTCTTACCGGTTATACCGCGGACTGAGCTTTTCAAATTCGATACATGAATTTGCTGCCGGAATAGAATTTAATTTCTTCGATTACAACCTGTCAGAACTAGGCCGAACAAGTACACCTTATATTATTGTAGAAGCTGCAGTTAGTAATTATGACACAAGAGCAGACGGAAGAACCTTTAATTTTACACTACCTGTAGGACTTGGCTTTAAAGGGCGTATATCCTATAATGTTGCTTATGCGATTGAGACGTCTTTCAGATATACTTTTAAAGATGATATTGATGGGTATTACAACGGGGCCCAGTATCAAAGCGGGGTTGATCCAATTGGAAATCCTGTATTTAAAATCATAGACAATTCCAACACAAATGACTGGTATGTTTTTACCGGTATAACGCTTACATACGTGTTTGATGCTGATGCCAGATCGTGGAAACACCTTTGGGAAAGATTTAATTAATCAAGAATAGATCAGAAGAATGACCATGAAGCAGAAGATAGATAAAGCTAAATTGCCCCGACATGTGGCAGTGATCATGGATGGAAACGGCAGGTGGGCAAAAAAAAGAGGCTTATCAAGAGTACTGGGGCACAGAAAAGGAGTGAATGCTGTAAGAGAAACTGTTGAGGCTGCTGCCGAATTAAACATCGAAGCCCTGACCCTTTATACTTTTTCAACCGAAAACTGGAACAGACCTAAATCGGAAGTTGATACTTTGATGAATATTCTTGTCAATTCCCTGCAAAAAGAACTTCCCACCTTTCAAAAAAACAATGTAAGGTTAAATACCATTGGAAATATCGAGAGATTACCTTCCAAGGCATTTAAAAAACTTACAGATACTATTCAGGCAACTGAAAAGAATACTGGATTGACCCTAACTTTGGCCCTGAACTACGGATCGAGAGAAGAAATTGTTAACATGACAAGAACAATTTCTAAAAGAATTGTTAATAATGAACTTAAATTAGAAGAAATTGATGAAAATATTATAAATAATCATTTATATACATTTACTTTGCCCGACGTTGATTTTTTGATACGAACAAGTGGGGAATTGCGTATCAGCAATTTCTTATTGTGGCAAATTGCTTATGCCGAATTTTATTTTACAGAGGTATTATGGCCTGATTTTAATAAAGAAGATTTTTACAAGGCAATCATCAATTATCAAAGCAGAGAACGACGATTTGGAAAAACAAGTGAACAAATTGAAAACATTAATGAATAAGATAAAAACCGGTGTTTTACCCCTTTTTTTGGTTTGGACATTTTTTACCGCCTTTGCTCAGGAAAAAGATTCTGTTAAGAGTAATGATACTATAAAGAAACCTGCTCCTGCTGTAGTTTCAAAAAAATCTGATACCATTCGAGTAAATCAGGATCTGAGTAAACTTATCGATCTTAGCAAGCCTAAAAAGTATAAATTGGGAGGAGTTACCGTTACCGGTAACAACACCATCTCTGAACAATCAATTCTTATTTTCTCGGGTCTGGTTGCCGGTCAGGAGATTAAAATACCCGGAGACAAACTAACCGGTGCCATTAAAAAACTATGGTCTTCCAAGCTTTTCAGTAATGTAGAAGTATATGCTACCAAACTCGATGGCAATACAATTTATCTTCAGATAGCTGTATCCGAGTTGGATAAAGTTGGAGATGTTACCATAAAAGGAATTAAAAAATCGAAACTCGAAGATCTTAAAAAAGAGCTGGAATTCCAAAAAGGAGCCATGTTGACCGAAAATCTGATTACAACTACAAAAAATCAAATTCAGGAAAAATACCGGGAAAAAGGTTATTTAAAAACCAAAGTTACAATCACAACAAAACCCGATTCGGCTAACCCTCATGTTCAGGATGCCCTGATCCTTGTTGACAAAGGAGAAAAGATTAAGATCAAAACCATTACCTTCCACGGCAACAAAGTGCTTGAGGATAAAAAGCTGAAAAAGGCCATGAAAAAAACGAAGGAGAAAAAGATCAAGAATATTCTTAAACCTTCTAAATTCATTGAAGATGTTTATAAAGAAGATCTGAAAAAAGTAGTTGAAAAATATCAGGAAAAAGGATTCAGGGATGCAATCATTGTTAAGGACTCTGTTTCTTTTAACGATGACAATACCATCAATATAGACATTACTGTAAATGAAGGGGAACGATACAAATTTGGAGATATCAAATTCCTTGGAAACACTGTTTTTACAGATGCTCAGCTGATGAGTATCCTGCGTATTGACAAAGGAAGCACCTACAATGGTAAAGCCCTGAACGAAAGAGTTAAAGGTGATGGAACACCTGACTCAAAAGATATTTCAAATACTTATCTCAACAGCGGATATTTGTTCTCAAGAGTAAATCTGGTAGAGACCAGCGCTGAAAACAATGAGATCAATATTGAGATACGAATTGTAGAAGATGATCCTGCAACTGTGCGTAAAGTCACTGTGGAAGGAAATGATGTAACTAACGATTTTGTTCTCTATCGTGAAATCTGGACCCGTCCGGGAGATCTGTTCAGCAAATCAAATATCATCCGTTCCATACGTGAATTGGGGCAGCTGGGATATATCGATGCTGAAAATATTGTGCCCGATGTAAAACCTAATTATCAGGATAAAACAACCGATATTATTTACAGCCTTTCAGAAAAAGGATCGAGCCAGATAGAATTACAAGGAGGTTACGGTGGTGGTGCCTTTATCGGTACACTCGCCCTGTCCTTTAACAATTTCTCTGCAAGAAATCTTTTCAACTGGGATGAATATAAACCCGTACCCCGTGGTGACGGACAAAGTGTTTCACTGCGTCTGCAGGCAAGTAAATTCTCAAGAACTTACTCTTTATCCTTCGCA
Source organism: Flavobacteriia bacterium (assembly GCA_003973375.1). Lineage (GTDB taxonomy): Bacteria > Bacteroidota > Bacteroidia > Flavobacteriales > Flavobacteriaceae > Namhaeicola. The sequence continues at coordinate 7,043 of QNYL01000101.1, read as the reverse complement.
GAACCCTGGTGGGGAGGAAAACATCCGAAAGGATTCAATTTCTCTATCTACAGTTCAAGACAGTATTCATACAATCCGTATAAACGTGATGTTGACACAAAACAACGACTGGACATTACAGGTGGATCTGTAGGTTTGAGCCAGCGATTAAAATGGCCTGATGACTTTTTTACACTTTCAACTTCATTAAGTTTCCAGAGATTTACATTAAGAAATTTCTTTTTGTCAACTTTCGGTTACAACAACGGAGTTTCAAACAACTTTAACCTGACTGTTAATTTTGGAAGGAATTCGGCCGGACCGAGTCCGATCTACCCAAGATATGGATCGCAGTTTAATGTTATTGCCAAGGTTACTCCACCCTATTCTTCTTTTAATGACAGAGAATATGCCGGTTTACCGGATGAAGAAAGATTTAAGTGGTTGGAATACTACAAAATTAATTTTATAGGTAAATGGTATACTCAGATATGGAAAGACCTGGTATTGATGTCGAATGCTGAATTTGGTTTTCTGGGAGCTTACAATAAAAGCATCGGAATTTCCCCGTTTGAAAGATTCTATGTGGGAGGTGATGGAATGAATACCGGACAATTTGACGGGAGACAGGTAGTACAGCTAAGAGGTTATCCAAACTCAAGTTTGTCACCCTACCGTGGAGGAACTGTTTACAATAAAATATCTTTTGAGTTACGTTATGCAATTACATTAAAACCTACAGCTTCAATATATGCACTTACTTTCTTAGAAGGAGGTAATTCATTTGAAAGCTTTGAAAATTTCAGACCATTTGAATTAAAAAGGTCTGCCGGAGCAGGTATTAGAGTATTTATGCCGGCGTTTGGACTTCTTGGTATAGATTTTGGTTATGGATTTGATAATATACCGGGAACTAATGATAAATCAGGATGGCAAACACATTTTATTATTGGTCAGCAGTTTTAAATTACTAAATTGTTATCTTTGCCTAAGTTAATAGTCTAGTATATAATTAAAAGTTAATTAAACTATGATAAAAAATATATTTTTTATCGCCTTTTTTCTGATAAGTTCTTTGATATTTAGTCAAAAACCTCAACGTATTGCATACATTGATATGGATTATATTCTGGAAAATGTTCCGGAATATGCCGAAGCCCAGTTGCGACTGGATCAGAAAATTAAAGACTGGAAGCAGAAATTAGATAAGCTCAATAATGAGATCAATACCTTAAAGGCAGATCTGGAAAATGAAAAAGCTCTGCTTACCAATGAGATGATCAAGGAAAGAGAAGAAGATATTGATATCAAACAAAAAGAATTAGATCGTTTACAACTGGCTTATTTCGGCCCTGAAGGAGATCTTTACCGATTGAGAAAACAATTTGTTAAACCTGTTCAGGATCAAATCTTCAATTCGATCCAGAGCATTGCCGAAAGAAAAAAATACGATTTTGTTTTTGATAAGTCAAGTGATCTTATCATGCTGTATTACAACAGAAAATTTGATATCAGCGAGTTGGTTTTAAACTCTATTGTAAAAAATAGAAAGAGAAAAATTATAGAAGATCGAAAAAATCAACGCAACGTTAAAGGAAAAAAAGCACCTATAGAGCAAGTAATAGAGGCAGAAGCTGTTGAAAATGCAGTTGATGAAGTGATTGGAGACAAAACTGAAACCACAGATCCTGACGATATAAAAACTCAGGAAGCCCTAAAAAAACAAGAAGAAAAAGAAGCTAAAAGAGCTGCTTTAAAAGCAAGAATTAAAAAACAACAGGAAGCCCGTGAAAAATTAAGAGACTCCTTAAAAAGAGAATCCGAAAAAAGAAGAGAAGAAAAGCTTAGGGAAATTGAAAAACGAAAAAAAGAAAGAGAACAATTATTAAACAAAGACAATTAAAAGAATTATTATTAACAAATTATTGAAAAATGAAATTATTTAGAAACTTATTGTTAGCATTTGTTTTATTAGCAGGTATAGGAACCAATACTGCAAATGCACAGAAGATCGCTCATATTGACAGTGAAAAACTGTTAATGTCAATGCCGGAAGCAAAGGCTATGGAAAATGAGCTAAAGAAATTATCTGAAACTTATGCCAACGAGTATAAAACTCAGGCAACGGCTTTACAGGCAAAACTTAAAAAATACAGTCAGGAGGCACCAACTCAAACTGATGCTGAAAATGCAAAACGTCAAAAAGAAGTTGAAGATCTTCAGAAAAGATTACAAAAATACGGTCAAACTGCTGATCAGGAATTACAAAAGAAACGTTTTGATCTGTTAAAACCAATCTTGGAAAAAGCTCAAAAGGCTGTTAACGAAGTAGCTAAAGCAAAGGGTATTCAATATGTACTCGATTCTGCTCCGGGTAAAGGACTTTTGGTTTTTGATGGAGAAGATCTGATGAGTGCCGTTAAAGCAAAACTGGGAATCCAGTAAGAAGACTCAATCTATTTTAAAAAAAGACTGCCCCAACCGGGCAGTCTTTTTTTATTCCTTATACCAGCCGGCATATTTTATATAATTATCGGCAATTCTCTCTATCTCCCCGGAGATAAGTTCTTCACTGATGTCCTTTACTTTTCTGGCAGGAGTACCTGCATAAACACTCCCCGATTCGACAACGGTGTTTTTGGTAACAACAGCTCCGGCGGCAATAATGCTGTTACTGTGGATTACACAATCATCCATAACAATGGCTCCCATCCCGATCAGCACATTATCATGAATCGTACATCCGTGAACAATGGCATTATGCGCTATGGAAACATTATTCCCGATTTCGGTTGGTGAGGTTTTATAAGTAGCATGGATTACAGCACCATCCTGAACATTGACCTTATTTCCCATTTTAATAAAATGCACATCACCTCTGATCACCGCATGGTACCATATACTGCACTGATCTCCCATAACCACATCACCGATAACCACAGATGTCTCTGCCAGGAAACAATCTTTTCCAAATACAGGCTTTTTGCCTCTTAACTCTTTTACAATCATAGTCTTTATTTTATTCTAAATATTTGCTTTGTAAATTTAAGTATAAAATTTAACCTGTATCAGAAATAATTCAGCATAAGTTTCTTAACACTTTCTTACCATTAAAAGCAAGCTGATTTTTGTAAATTTGCGATCCAAATTATAATTCATGTCTCAAATAAAGATTGAAATTACTGACAAACCTACACTGATTAGATTTAAAACAGATCAAACCCTGACCAAAGATCCGCAAAAATTTAAAAATATAGAAGAGGCTGACGGATCACCATTGGCTAAAAAACTATTTAAATTGCCCTTTATCAAAAGTGTGGCTATCAACTCTTATGATATCACACTGGAAAGATTTGATATGGTTCAGTGGAGTGAAGTTCAGAGCGAGCTTAAAAATTTCCTCGAAGATTACCTGTTGCAAAAGAAACCGCTTTTTAGCGATCCTGATAATTTCCTGATCGAGGTCTATGCCGAAAGCACTCCAAATCCGGATACCCGGAAATTTGTAACCAATAAATTTCTCACCAATCAAAGCATTGAAATAAAAGATCTCGATGAAGCTGCAAAGGTTCCCCTGGCCTATGAACTTTTTGAATATCCCTTTGTAAAAAAGGTTTTTATCTCTCAAAATTATATTTCCATTACCAAAGACAAAACACTGGAATGGATCGAGGTAAATGATGCAATACGCGATTTTCTGAAAGAATATCTGCAAACCAAAAAGAATGTGATCTCTTCATCTTATGCATCCGGTTCAACCGGAATCAATCCGGATGAAACCTCAAAACAGATCGTAAGTCTGATCAATGAATACATCAAGCCTGCTGTAAACGGAGATGGCGGCAATATCAAATTTGAATCCTATGATCCTGAAACAAAAATTGTCAACGTTACACTTCAGGGTGCCTGCAACGGATGCCCGTCGTCAACCATTACCTTAAAACACGGTATTGAAGCAACACTCAAACGGTTTTTAGGAGATAAAATAGAATCTGTAGAATCATTAAACTAACAATTAACCCAGATAAAAACGCAAATTATGAAATCACTAATTACGCTTTCGCTGATCGTGATCCTGGTTTTCACCACAGGAACGGTCAATGCACAAAATAATACTATGAAGATACACTATCCCAAAACCAAAAAGATCGATCATGTAGATACTTATTTCGGCGTCAAAGTGGCCGATCCGTACCGATGGCTTGAAGATGACCGCTCGGCTGAGACCGAAGCATGGGTTAAAGCTCAGAACAAAGTAACCTTTGCCTACCTGAACAAAATTCCATATCGAAACAAGATCAAAGAACGCCTGAAAGAACTTTGGAACTACGAAAAATACGGAGCTCCTTTTAAAAGAGGAGATTATACCTATTTTTATAAAAATGACGGTTTACAGAACCAAAGTGTACTCTACCGCCAAAAAGGCAATGGTAAACCGGAAGTTTTTCTCGATCCTAATAAATTCAGTGCCGATGGAACAACTTCTTTAGGTAGTGTTTCCTTTACAAAAGACGGCAGTATTGTTGCTTACGCGATCTCAGAAGGAGGTTCCGACTGGAGAAAGGTAATTATCATGGATGCCAAGTCGAAAAGAATAATGGAGGATACCATTAAGGATGTGAAATTCAGCGGACTCTCATGGAGGGGAAATGAAGGTTTTTACTATTCGAGCTACGATAAACCCAAAGGGAGTGAACTTTCGGCCAAGACCGATCAGCATAAATTATATTTCCATAAACTGGATACCCCACAAAAAAACGATCAGGTAATCTTCGGAGTAGATAAAAAGCGACGTTATGTAGGAGGTTATGTTACCGAAGATCAAAGATATCTTGTGGTTACTGCTGCCAATTCCACTTCAGGCAATGAGCTTTATTTTGCAAACTTAAAAAAAGACAAGACCAAACTAATCCCAATTACAGACAACTTTGAAAACGACAGTTATGTTATTGAAAGTGATGAAAACAACCTGTATATCTCTACCAATTATAAGGCGCCTAACAAAAGAGTGGTTAAGGCCCCTGTTAAGAATCCAGGCATTACCAACTGGACAGACTTTATTCCGGAGACTAAAAATGTTTTAAATATTACTTCAGGAGCCGGGTATTTCTTTGCTGTATATATGAAAGATGCTGTTTCTCAGGTTTTGCAATACGATAAAAATGCAAAGTTGATCCGTGAAGTAAAATTACCCGGACTGGGAAGTGTAAACGGTTTTGGCGGAAGACATGAAGATAAGGAGCTCTATTACTCTTTTACCAATTACACCACGCCTTCCACCATTTATAAATTCGATCCGGAAAGTGGTAAATCAACTGTGTACAAAAAACCAAAGATCAATTTCAATCCTGAAAATTTCGAATCAAAACAGGTGTTTTATACCTCTAAAGACGGTACAAAAATACCCATGATCATCACTTATAAAAAAGGCATAAAGCTCAACGGTAAGAACCCTACAATTTTATATGGTTACGGTGGGTTTAATATCAGCCTTACCCCTGCTTTCAGCACTCCCAATGCCGTATGGCTGGAAATGGGCGGAATCTATGCTGTACCCAATCTTCGCGGAGGCGGTGAATACGGAAGAAAATGGCATGATGCAGGGATCCAGATGAAAAAACAAAATGTATTTGACGATTTTATCGCTGCAGCGGAATATCTCATCAAAAACAAATATACCTCAAAGGACTACCTCGCCATCCGTGGAGGATCCAACGGAGGTTTGCTCGTTGGAGCAACTATGACACAAAGGCCCGATCTGATGAAAGTGGCCATACCTCAGGTTGGTGTTCTCGATATGCTCAGATATCATACTTTTACTGCCGGAGCAGGATGGGCCTATGATTACGGAACTTCTGAACAAAGTAAGGAAATGTTTGAATATTTAAAAGGATATTCACCGGTTCATAATGTGAAGAAAGGAGTTAAATATCCTGCCACCCTGATCCTTACAGGAGATCATGACGACCGGGTTGTACCGGCACACTCGTTTAAATTTGCGGCTGAACTTCAGGAAAAACAAACCGGAAATAATCCGGTTCTTATCAGAATTGAAACCAATGCCGGTCACGGAGCAGGAACCCCAATCTCAAAATCTATCGAACAATATGCCGATATTTTCAGCTTTATCCTGTATAATATGGGGATAAAAGAACTGTAATTTTTTAAATCCTAGTCAGATGACACTCTCAACAAAAAACAGATTCATCTGATGACTAATAACGGCATAGAAAATAGTCATCTGATGAATCTCATCACCTTTTTGGTAAATTTTCAAAATATCAAATTAAACCACCCCGGCCTTTGGCCACCCCCTGCCTCGTACGGCAAGGCGGGCTCCTTCTGGTCAGATGACTCGTTTAATAATAAACAGAGTCATCTGATCATTTTTTTATTATGATCAAGGCTTACTTGAGATTAAAACACCTCTGTAATACGGATCTCCTTACCTTTAAAATTTATAGAATCATTAAGACTAATTTCTTTTTTCACTATTTTTCAAATAACAAAATCACTTTCTTTAATTTTCTGATGAATTTTTATTTCTTCAATTTCTAGATATTTTCTTTTAGCTTTTTCATTATTTCAAAGTTTTTTATTAGCATAATAAAAAATCAAGGCTTCAACTACTGATCCTAAATAAATAATAATTGTATGAGTTTTGAATTCTGTTAAAAATTCATCATTTTTATAATCATCTATATTTTCATAAATGTCATAAGCATAAGCAAAAAATAACTCAATAGAATTTCTAAGTTTTTTATTATCAATAAAATCAAATAATTTTTGATTTTTTGTTTTTAAATATATTTCTTTCATAATTTTTTATTATTTCATTCACACAGCATCTCTCAAAGCTTCTCAAGCTCTAATATAAGCAGCTTGAGTTTTTTCATCCCAAAAAACTTTTTTAGTTTTTTCTTTTTTCTCTTCTTTTTTTAACATAATTATTTTTGATTAAATATTAATATATTTTCATTATAATCTGCTTTATTTTTTTTGCAAATTTATTGTTTTTCTTCAAACTTAAATCAAATACCTCTAACTGTTTTTATAGGGTCATA
>QNYL01000097.1 GCA_003973375.1 Flavobacteriia bacterium | reverse complement strand
AATGTACCTAATGAAAAATTAGACAATATCATCAAGATCCTGCCCGGAATGAGGAGTCCAACTGTTTTGCCTTTAGCTGAAGAAGGATGGAGCTCGATCCATACTGTGATCGAAAAGAATAAATTCTGGGAAGTTATTGATGAACTCAAACAGAATGGTGCGGAAGGCTTGTTGGTTATTCCAATTGAAAAAATGGTAATGTAAAATAACAAATTGTGAAAAAAATAATAAATCCGGATAAAGCCAGCTGGCCAAAGATCTTAGAGCGTCCTGTAAGAGCTTTTGATGATGTTGAAGAACTTGTAAAAAAAGTATTTTTAGACATACAGAAGAACGGAGATGTAAGCGTGAAAAAATACACAGCTCTTTATGATCAGGTTGATATTGATGAAATATTTGTAGATCAAAAGACTATTGCTCAGGCTTCATCGCTGATTTCAGAGGAACTAAAAGATGCGATCAGACTAGCTAAAGACAATATTGAAAAATTTCACAAAAATCAAAGAACAGAAACAGTGAAGACAGAAACTACCGATGGGGTAGTGTGCTGGCAGGTAAAAAAGCCTGTTGAAAAGATCGGTTTATATATTCCGGGAGGAACAGCACCCTTGTTTTCAAGTGTTTTAATGCTTGCCATTCCTGCTAAGATCGCCGGTTGCAGTGAGGTTATTCTTTGTACACCTCCTGATAAGGAAGGAAAAATTAATCCTGCTATTTTATTTACAGCAGCACTTTGCGGCGTAACCAGGATTGCTAAAATAGGAGGGGTACAGGCTATAGGGGCCATGACCTTTGGTACCGAAACCATACCCAAAGTAGATAAGATCTTTGGTCCGGGAAATCAGTATGTAACCGTTGCTAAACAGGTGGCTACAAAATATGGTGTTGCCATTGATATGCCTGCAGGTCCGAGTGAATTATTGGTGGTAGCCGATAAAAATTCTAATGCAGCCTTTATTGCTTCAGACCTGCTTTCTCAGGCAGAACACGGTACCGACAGTCAGGTAGTGCTGGTTTCTACTTCTAAAACAATGCTGGAAAAAGTTGAAAAAGAAGTGGAAAAACAACTGGAAGTGCTTGAAAGAAAGGAAATAGCCAGAATATCGATCTCCAATTCAAAATTGATTTGTGTGGAAAGCGAACAGGAGGCTGTAGATCTGATCAACACCTACGCTCCGGAACACTTTATTATCGCCTCTGAAAATGAATCCTTTTTTATTGAGAACATTCAAAATGCAGGATCTGTATTTATTGGTCAGTATACTCCTGAAAGTGCCGGAGATTACGCCTCGGGTACCAATCATACATTGCCAACCAATGGCTATGCCAAAGCATACAGTGGCGTAAATCTGGATTCCTTTTTAAAATCGATCACTTTTCAGAAAATTTCAACAAAAGGATTAAAGAATATTGGAAAATCAATAGAAGTGATGGCCGAAGCAGAAGGTTTACAGGCTCACAAAAATGCAGTCTCTATCCGGTTAAAGTCTTTAAAAGATGAATAAGCGCAGTATAGATATCAAAAAGTTGGTCAGACCCAATATAATGGGTTTAAAACCTTATTCGTCGGCAAGAAATGAGTTTTCTGATGCGGATAAAAAGATGGTCTTTCTCGATGCCAATGAGAATCCTTTTGATAACGGACTGAACCGTTATCCGGATCCGCTGCAAAGCACTTTAAAAGAAAAGATCTCAGAATTAAAAGGACTCCCGGCAGAGAATATTCTGCTCGGAAACGGAAGTGATGAAGTGCTGGATCTGCTTTTCAGGGCTTTTTGTAATCCCGGAAAGGATAATATCCTTACTTTTCCACCAACTTATGGTATGTATCAGGTTCTTGCTGATATTAATGATGTAAAAGTAAAAGAGGTTTTGCTGAATGATACATTTCAGATCGATATGGAAAAAGCCCTGCAGGAAATTGATGATGAGACAAAGATTATTTTTATCTGTTCTCCCAACAATCCCACTGGGAATCTGATGGAAGAAGAAAGTGTTGTGCGCTTGCTGGAAAGTTTTAACGGACTTGTAGTTGTTGATGAGGCCTATATTGATTTTGCCGATTCCAAAAGCTGGCTGGAAAAAATAAATGAATACAATAATCTGGTTGTTACACAGACCTTCTCCAAGGCCTTTGGAAAAGCAGGGATTCGCCTGGGTATTTGTTTTGCCGATCAGGAAGTTATAGAGATCCTTAACTCGATAAAACCTCCTTATAATGTGAATATTTTAACTCAGGAGGAGGGTTTGAATACCCTGGATGAATATGGAAATATACTTAAACAAAAAGAGCAGATAAAGATATATAAGAATCAGTTATTAAGTGATATACAAAATATTTCTTTTATCAAAGAGATTTACAAAACCGATGCCAATTTTGTGTTGATCAGGGTAGATGATGCCGATAAAAGATATCAGCAGATTCTTGAAAAAGGTATCGTTGTCCGTAACAGAAACACACAGCCTAAATGTAAAAATTGTCTGAGAATTACCATGGGCACGGAAGAACAAAATAAAGAATTATACAAAGTATTGAAAAGCATTGAATCATGAGTAAAAAAGTATTGTTTATAGACCGGGACGGAACCCTGATCAAGGAGCCTTTTGATGAACAGGTGGACAGCATAGAAAAGCTGGTATTTTATCCAAAGGTGATCACTTCCTTGTCGAAAATTGCTTCCGAACTCGATTTTGAGTTGGTTATGGTAACCAATCAGGATGGGTTGGGTACGGATGCCTATCCTGAAGATGATTTTTATCCCTATCACAATTTAATGCTCAGAACCCTTGAAAATGAAGGTATTGTATTTAAAGAACAACTGATAGACCGAAGTTTTGAAAAAGACAATTCCCCCGACAGGAAGCCGCGAACAGGTTTGATGACCAAATATTTTTCTGATGAATACGATCTGGAAAATTCATTTGTGATTGGCGACAGGCTTACAGATGTGGAGCTGGCTAAAAACCTGGGCTCTAAAGCTATTTATATCAATGAACAGACCTATTTAGGTTCTGATGAGATTAGCGTGGATAAGAAAGATCTTGATCCGTATATCGTACTGGAAACAACCGATTGGGAGGAGATCTATAATTTTTTAAAATTAGATCAAAGGACAGCTTCAGTAAAAAGAACTACAAAAGAAACCGATATAGATATCTTTTTAAATGTTGATGGCACAGGAAAAAGTGAGATCAATACCGGGCTTGCATTTTTTGATCATATGCTGGAACAGATTGCAAGACACGGAAATATGGATTTGAATATCAGTGTAAAAGGAGATCTTGAAGTGGATGAACATCATACCATTGAAGATACGGCCATTGCTTTGGGAGAGGTCTTTTATAAGGCTTTATCGGATAAGAGAGGCATGGAACGCTATGGTTTCCTTTTACCGATGGATGATTGTCTGGCGCAGGTTGCCATTGATTTTGGAGGAAGGAACTGGCTGGTTTGGGAAGCAGACTTTAAAAGGGAAAAGATAGGGGAAATGCCTACTGAGATGTTCTTGCATTTTTTTAAATCCTTTTCCGATTCTGCCAAAGCCAATATCAACATAAAAGCAGAAGGAAACAATGAACATCACAAGATCGAAGCGATCTTTAAGGCTTTCGCGAAGGCGATAAAAGCAGCAGTACAAAGAGATGCTTCAAAAATGATCTTGCCCACAACAAAAGGAACTTTATGAAAATAGCTGTTATTGATTACGGAGCTGGAAATGTACAATCGGTAAAATATGCTCTCAACCGATTGGGATATGAGTCGTTTTTATCAGATGATGCTGAAAAGATCAGCTCGGCAGATAAGGTGATCTTTCCGGGAGTTGGAGAGGCTGCCTCTGCCATGAAAGCCATCAAAGCAAAGAAACTGGAACAGGTGATCCCTGAGTTGAAACAACCGGTTTTAGGAATTTGCCTGGGAATGCAACTGATGTGTAATTATTCGGAGGAAGGAAATACGCAGGGACTCGGAATATTCGATCTTACCGTAAAAAGATTTGAAACGGACTTAAAAGTGCCTCAGATTGGTTGGAATCAAATAGAAGATCTAAGATCTCCGCTGTTTAAAAACATTTCAGAAAATGAGTATATGTATCTGGTACACAGTTACTACGTACCGATCAATGAGAATACGATAGCAAAAACCAATTACGGAATTGCTTATGCTTCAGCTATTCAGAAGGATAATTTTTACGGAGTGCAATTTCATCCTGAAAAGAGCAGTAAAGCAGGGGAGATTTTGTTAAAGAATTTTTTAGAATTATAAATAATAAACAGAAATAAAATGAGGATCATACCGGCCATAGACATTATTGAAGGAAAATGTGTGCGTTTAACCAAAGGAGATTACAGCACCAAAGTAATTTACAATGAAGATCCCTTTGAAGTAGCACAACAATTTGAAGATCACGGTATTGAATATCTGCATATGGTAGATCTTGACGGCGCCAGATCCAATAAAATATGGAATTATAAAATTCTTGAAAAGATTGCCGTTAAAACCCGCTTAAAGATTGATTTTGGAGGAGGAATTAAATCGGATGAAGATATTAAGATCGCCTTTAACAGTGGTGCCAGTCAGGTTACCGGAGGAAGTATTGCTGTAAAGAATCCTGATCTTTTCCTGTCCTGGTTAAAAAAATACGGAAATAACAAGCTTATACTTGGAGCGGATGTAAAAGGAGATAAGATCGCCGTTTCAGGCTGGCAGGAAGATTCAAAACTGGAAATTATGGCTTTTATTCAGGATTATGTTTCGAAAGACGTAAAATATATCATCAGTACAGATATAGCCAAAGACGGGATGTTAAACGGGCCATCGGTTGAGCTCTATAAAAAGATTTTGAATAAATTTCCGGAGATCAATTTAATCGCCAGCGGAGGGGTTAATGTTTTAGATGATCTGAAGGAGGTTAAACTGATAGGATGTGAAGGTGTGATCATAGGAAAAGCGATCTATGAAAATAAAATATCACTTAAAGAATTGGAACAATTTATATTGGATAATTAATTGAAACACTGATTAATAAATGTTAACAAAAAGAATAATTCCTTGTCTGGATATTAAGAATGGAAGAACTGTTAAAGGGATCAATTTTGAGTCCTTACGCGATGCCGGGGATCCGGTGGAACTCGCTGAATATTACAGTGAGTCGGGGGCTGACGAGCTGGTATTTCTTGATATTACAGCAACGGAAGAACGCAGGGATACACTGGTGGAACTGGTAAAAAGTATTGCAGAGAAGATCAATATACCATTTACTGTTGGTGGGGGAATTTCTAAAATATCCGATGTGGAAAGGCTTTTAAGAACAGGTGCTGATAAGATCTCTGTAAATTCGGCTGCTGTAAAAGATCCGGATCTCATTAACCGGCTTTCGGCAAAATTTGGTTCGCAATGTATTGTTGTGGCCATTGATGCCAAAAAAACAGAGGGAATCTGGAAGATTCACCTTGCCGGAGGAAAGATCCCTACAGAGATCGAACTTTTTTCATGGGCCAGGGAAGTTGAAGAACGTGGCGCAGGTGAGATCCTTTTTACTTCAATGGATCACGATGGTACCAAAAACGGATTTGCCAATGAAGCTCTGGCTAAGATGTCGGAAATGCTCACAATACCGGTAATTGCTTCCGGAGGAGCGGGAAATGTAAGCCATTTTACCGATACTTTTTTAAAAGGAAAAGCTGATGCAGCTTTGGCAGCCAGCGTTTTTCACTACGGAGAGATCGATATTATTGATCTGAAGAAAGAATTGTTAAAGAATAATATTCCGGTAAGGATTTAAATAAAAAATAAACTAAATACAAGTAAAGATGAACCCTGATTTTGATAAAGATAACAACGGACTCATTCCTGCCATTATACAGGATGCTATTACTAAAAATGTACTCATGCTGGGCTATATGAACCGTGAGGCCTATAAAAAAACTCTCGATACCAAAAAAGTTACTTTTTACAGCCGTTCTCGCAATAAATTATGGACTAAAGGGGAAGAAAGCGGTAATTTTTTAAATCTTGTTGATATTAAAGAAGATTGTGACAAGGATACACTTCTGGTAAGTGTTCATCCGCAGGGGCCTACCTGCCATACAGGAACCGATACCTGCTGGGGGGAAGATAATGAAACTAATTTTGGTTTTTTTACGGAACTTGAAGAAACCATAGCGCAAAGAAGGAAAGAAGCTGATGCTGAAAAATCATATGTAGCCTCATTGTTTAAAAAAGGAATCAATAAAATAGCTCAAAAAGTAGGAGAGGAGGCTGTAGAAACGGTAATTGAGGCCAAAGATGACAATGATGATCTTTTTCTGAATGAAAGTGCCGATCTGCTTTTTCATTACCTGATTCTGCTTCAGGCAAAAGGTTTCAGGCTAAAGGATATTGAGAAAGTATTAAAAGGCCGTTCAAAATAGATTACAAAAAAACCGGTAGGTTATAAAAACTTACCGGTTTTGTTAATAGTTTTAAATAATGAACTGACTCGGGGTGTTCATTTTCTTTAAAGCGATAAATCTAGGATAGTTAGAGTACCGTATATTAGAATTTTATAGGATTTTTCAACTTAATCTTATGCAATAATAAATAATTTAAAGTAAATTTGATATTGATTAATAAGCGATATGAAGAATATATTTCCTGAAAACACAATTTCTTATAAGCATAAATATCGTGTTAAACCTGAGGATATTGATACACTTGATCATGTTAATAATGTGGTTTATCTCAAATGGGTTAATGAGATCTCAGAAAAACACTGGGGAATACTTTCTAATACTGAACTGGATAAAAAATATTTTTGGGTGGCTATTCGTCATGAAATAGATTATCTGCATCCTGCTTTTTTAAATGATCAGATTACAATTTATACTTGGATAGGAAAAACCGTTGGGGTCAGATCAATAAGGCATGTACATATCTACAGAGAAGATACATTGCTTGCAAAGGCTCAGACTACTTGGTGTTTGATGGATGTAAAGACCAAAAAAATTACCCGAATCGGTAAAGAAATAATGGATATCCTTCTTTAGTTTTTTAAAGAATAGGATCATTCTTTAAAAAAATTGTATCAATTTAATTAAAAAAGATATATTTGATTAATCAGAAACAGATCTTTTGATGTGATGTCGAACAAAACTACTTCTTATAAAACTGTTTTTCTTCTTCTTGTTTTTATATTTTCATCTCAATATAATCGCGGACAGACCGGCGCTAATACAAATAAAGATGTTTCTTCCACTGCTCATACAAAATACACCAATAGTTATGATCTGAATCCCCGCAATCTTCCTGTTTTTACTTTTAACTATTTTACTTTAAAGAAGTATTATAAAAACATGGGTGTTGATTTTCTGGAACCCGGTGACGGTACTTTTTTTGATATCAATGAATGTAAACTCAATATTAATCCTAATTCTGTCAGATTAAAAGGGAGAATTCTTGATTCAACCATAAGAATTGATCTTCCTGTTTCTCCTGAATCTGCTCAGAATCTTTTTAAACTGAATGAAGAAAAATATATTAAAAAATACGGTGGAGATGATTTTCTTCAGGCAAAAAAGAATTATTACAAAACAGTTTCTTTTTCTGTGAAAAAACAGGAGTATTCTAAAAAATATTACCAGTTATGGGATTGGAAAAGTTTAAACCATCCTCCACTGAAAAAACTTAAAAATCCTTTGAGTTTTTATGATAAAAATTTGAAAACTATTGATTACGATACAATTCAGTCACCCTTCTTTAATGCGGATTTTCATAAATTACTTGATAAGAATACCCGTTCTAAGCTTACCTTCAACAATAAGATGGAGATCCTTAGAAATGGTGATTCTTTTAAGAGAAAAATGAAACTGGTTAAAAATGCACGATCGAGTATTTTGATCTCATTGATGTCGTATTACAACGATTCCACTTCTACTTTAATGACCAAAGAGCTGATCAAAAAGACCAAAGAAGGCGTAAAGGTATTTTTGATTGTTGAGAAAGTATGGACAAAATTACTGATGAAAAAGGCCATGAGAAAATTCCGCAACAGCAATGTTGTGATTCTCTATGCATCTGACCTTGTTAATATCGAAATGAACAGAACAGCGCTTTTTCATAATAAAATATGGGTTTTCGATCAGAAAACTGCTATTGTAGGTGGTCAGAATATTATTGAGAGCGAAAATATTTCCAGCGGATACAACCATCAAAATTACGATCTCGATCTGTTGATCGAAGGTCCGGCTGTTACCGATATTGCCCGTCAGTCAGTAGAATTGCTAAAAGAGTATCACTTTGAAAGAAAAGCTTCCAAAGAATATGTCGATTTTATAGAGAATTATGAAAAAGAATTGGAGCAAAGATATATTTTTGAGACTATGCAAAAGCTTAGAGGTCAGGAGCATTATAAGGATCTGTTAAGTAATGTGGATACACGCTTAAAAGGAGTTTGCCGTTTTGTGATCCAGGGGCCGCATACCGACAGATATGCTGTTTCTAAGGCCTATATTTTTTATTTTAAAAAGGCTCAGTATATGATTGATCTTACCACAGGTAAATTAAAGATCGATCTAAAGAATAAGATAGAAATGAGCAATTACAACGGCTGGTCGAAAAGGATATGGAAACAGTTGTGTAATGATGCCGCTAAGGGTGTAAGAATCAATATGATTTACAACGGAATAGATGGCGGATATGGTGAATTGAGCAGTTATTTAAAACTCAGAGGGCTGAAGAACTACAACAATAAAAAAACATCAGAAAGATATTACAGAATTGCAGAAAAACTCGATCTGAAAGCTGCAAGAAGAAACTATCCTTTTATGAGTTATTTGCAAAAAAAGGATCATTTTGAAATATGGAATTACTTCCAGTATATGCATGCAAAATCTTGGATGATCGACCGGTTTGTTGTAAGTATCGGAAGTTTTAACCTCGATAACTGGTCCTCTGACCGGAGTCAGGAATCAGTATTGATCTGCCAGGATAAAGATCTTGCCGGAAGTTACGAAACGGAATATACTCTTGATCGGGTAAATTCCACTCCGGTATATGTTTCTGATTAATGATGGTGACCACAATTTCCTCCACAACCACCGCCACTATGTGAATGTTCATGTTGATGATGTTTATGGTGATCATGATCGTGATGGTGGTGATGCGAAACAGGTTCAAAAGCCTCTAAAGTTCCGTTGAGTAATTTTTCAACAGCTATATCGGGATCTTTTTCCTGAATTACATAAGCTGCCACATTGTTCATCGCCAGCTTATTTACACCGCCTCTTCCAATACTTCCGGTAAGGAGAATATCCATATCATAAATTGGATTGAAAGGTATATCACTCGTATCTTCATGAAATGTGTATTTAAGGGTCTGATTATCTCCCAGACTCATTACCTCTTTACTGATCACTTTTTCATCTTCTATGGTGTAGATGAGGAAATTTCTGCATTCACCGGCATGTTTTGTGACAGTTCTTTTATTTTGTGATGTTATTGCTACCTTGATTTTCATATAGTTAGTTTAGTAAATAAAAAATACCTCGATACAAGTAAAGAGGTATTTCTTAAAGAATTTATTATTTAAATATCCAGACTGTTAAATAATTCTTTTAATTTTGGATTAGATGGGCGTGGAGCGTCGGCATCAAGAATATTCCCTTTTTTATCGATTAAGATAAATCTTGGAATTCCTGTAATACCGTAGGCTGTAACGAAATCTGATTTCCAGTTGTTATCAGCAAAGAGCTGAATACCTTTCAGGCCTTTGGTTTTTACCATTTCTTCCCATTTTCCCTTATCTTCCTTCTTATCGATAGAAAGGCTTACAAAAACAATATCCTTGCCTTTATATTCTTCATTAAGTTTGATTAAAGAAGGAATTTCTCTTTTACATGGAGCACACCACGTAGCCCATACATCTACATAAACATACTTTCCTTTGAGATCGTCCAGAGAAACATTTTTTCCGCTAATATCGGGGTAATTAAATTTAGGTGAAGGTTTGCCCGGTGCTAACTGAGCTATTCGTTGGTGCTCAGTTTCATAATTGGCTTTAAAGTAATCGATATTTTGTTTGTTTTGCTTTTCTTCCATTTTAATAAAGGCTGTATCGAGATCCTTTGCATTATCAAGTAGTTCCTGCATCTTAGTATCTATAAAAGCAATTTTCTTGTCAAACTCCGGTTTATCGAGATAGAAAAGATTTTTTATATTGTTAAGATCTTGTTTTTCAATAAAATCGAGTTTTTCGACTAAG
This sequence comes from Flavobacteriia bacterium, assembly GCA_003973375.1. Lineage (GTDB taxonomy): Bacteria > Bacteroidota > Bacteroidia > Flavobacteriales > Flavobacteriaceae > Namhaeicola. The sequence continues at coordinate 718 of QNYL01000097.1, read as the reverse complement.
TATTGATTGGTTCCTGATCCGTTACCACTAAATTCAACTGAACCGGGAAAATCATCAGCATCAAAATTCAGAGTAAGATCATAACCGTTTTTTAAATAGATAAAAGATTGCTGGTTTCCGTTACGAAAACCGTGAAAACCATCGGTAACTTTAAGTGTATCTTTAAAGGTACCATCTTCATTTACATCGATGGTCTTGTGGAAATGATTTCCAAGGATATTGAGTTTGGGATCTTTCATATGAGTAATCTTTCCACTCAGGGTTACATAATCTTTTGGTGGTTCCTGTTTACATGAGAGCAGTGTAATTACTGCCAGTAATAAAATTGAAATTTTCTTCATAATACTTGTTAATTTTTAAGGTGCAAATATAAGGTATTATGAAGAATAATCGTTTTAAAATTTTGTTAAACAAAGAAGGAGTGTATTTATCTGATAATCAATAAGGTCTTTGATTATTTGTTTTTGGTTCATCCGGCACAATATACACAAAACCGGCTGTGGGGAACCAGTAAGATTCTTCCAAGTGGAATATCGTTTTTACAACGGGCACATTTCCCAAAGTCGGGGTCATCAATATTCTGCAGTGCTATGATGAGTCCTTTAAGTTTCTGCTCAGCTTTTCTCAAAGCATTTTCATTGATACTTTTATTATTGATGGCATCCATACGGCTTACCCTGCCAATGGCACAATCGGGAGCAACCGGTGCCGTAAGCTC
>QNYL01000294.1 GCA_003973375.1 Flavobacteriia bacterium | reverse complement strand
CCTACAACCAAAGAGTTTTTAGCCATAAAAATGCCTGCCGACACCATTTCAGAAGAGGAAAAAGAGATCAAAAAGATCATGGATTCGGTGGTAGTGGTAACCAAAAAACTGGATTCGGCTGCAATAAAGAAAAAACTTGACTCCATCCGGCATAAGAGAGATTCGATCAGAAAGGCCAGCAAGCATATCATGGGCAATGAAAAAGCCCTAAAAAGTTTGAATAAATTCTTTGCAAAGCTGGACCAGGCTGCTAACAAAAAGGTTCGCATCATGCATTATGGCGATTCTCAGATCGAATCCGACAGAATTACTTCTTATATCCGTAATGATCTGCAAAAGAAATTTGGAGGCAACGGAGTGGGTCTTTTTCCTGTAATTCAGGTCTCTCCCAAGTGGACACTGAACAATACACATTCAGGAAACTGGAAAAGATATGTGGGCTTTGGTAAAAAAGATTCTACTGTGCAACATATGAAATATGGAGCTCTGATGAGTTTTTGCCGGTTTACACCGATTCCTACTGAAAATCCTGACAATAAGATCTTTGAAGGCTGGATCAAACTAAAAAAGGCGAAAATATCTTACCGGAGAATTCAGAAATATTCTCAGTTGTACATCTATTTAAGAAATATGAATCACGAGATTGAATATGAGATTGCAGCCGACGGAAAAGTACTGCAATCCGGAAATATCAGCCCCAACACCCCATATAAAGTTATAAAAAACAGCTTTCCTCCTACCCCCAATGAGATCAGAATCGCTTTTAAAGGGGCCGAAAGTCCTGATGTATTTGCTCTTTCTCTGGAAGGCGATAAGGGAGTGATCATGGATAATATTCCTTTGCGGGGTTCTTCAGGAACTTTATTTACACGGCAAGACCCTGAACTGCTCGGTAAAATGTATAAAAGCCTGTCGCCGGATCTTATCCTGCTCGAATTTGGAGGAAATACCATTCCCTACATCAAAACCAAAAAACAGATCAGTGACTTTGGTAGCTGGCTCAAACAACAAATAAGATATTTGCAACGATTAAATCCGGGAATACCCATTCTTCTAATCGGCCCGGGAGATATGTCGGTTAAAGATAAAACAGATTACAAAACCCATCCAAAACTTACCGTTGTTAGAGATGCTTTAAAAGATGCTGCATTGGGCAGCGATTGTCTTTTCTGGGATATGTATCAAGGTATGGGTGGAAGAAATTCCATGCCTCAGTGGGTCAGTGCAGAACCGGCCTTGGGAGCTTCAGATTATATTCATTTCACGCCTAAAGGAGCTGTGAAGATCTCTAAAATATTTTTAGAAGAATTCTATAAATTATACAATACTTATAAAACACCGAAAAAAGCGGAAAATAAAATTCCAAATGATACAATTCATTAAAAAGATCCTAACACTAATACTTTTCTTTACTGCCTTTTTGCTCAAAGCTCAGAGCAATGCGGAGACCTTCAGGGATTTTAATTTTGTGAATTATAATGAAAATACTATTCATTTTTACAGTAAAGATGCGGGTTTTTATACTTTTTTTTCAAAATTAGACAGTCTGTTAAAATTTAAAAAAGGAAAAGTGAGGATCATGCAGATGGGCGGATCCCACATTCAGGCCGAGATCTGGCCGGATCAGGTTAGGAAAGATTTTTTAAAACTCTCCGGTAATATGAACGGAGGCCGGGGATTTTTCTTTCCTTTTAAACTTGCCAAAACCTGGAACCCGAAGAATTTCCAGATCTCCTATACCGGGAACTGGAAATCCTACCGGAATTCTGTAAAAAAACATCAGGCAAAATGGGGAGTTTCCGGAATTACAGTTACCATAAAAGACAGCCTTTCAACCATAAATATCGCCTACCGGCATGATTCTGTAACCAACTATAAATTCAATAGGATCAGGATCTTTCACGATACGGATCCCTCAGGTTTTGATATCAGACTCCTCACAGAAAAGCCCTTAAACACCGTTGTTAATAAAGAGATCGGTTTTACCGAATTTTTATTGAAAAAAGAAACGGATACTTTATCCGTAGAGTTTCTAAAAACCGAGAAAAATCAAAACCATTTTACACTCTACGGAATGAGTTTGGAAAATGATGAGCCCGGAATTGTCTATACTTCCGTTGGAGTTAACGGTGCCAAAACCGATAGCTTTTTACGCAATGAACTGTTTGTCGATCAACTCAAAACCATCCATCCTGATCTGGTGATCTTTTGTATCGGGATCAATGATGCCTATTACGCTTCTTTTTGTCCGAAATGCTATGAAGAAAATTATGACAAACTCGTTTCATGGGTCAGAAAAGTAAATCCAAAAGCTGAATTCCTTTTCGTGACCAACAACGACAGCTATTTTCAAAGAAAATATCCGAATAAAAGAGTACTGGAAGCCCGTAAAGTGATGATACGTCTGGCTAAAAAATACAACGGAGGTATGTGGGATCTTTTTGAGATCATGGGCGGACTGGGCTCTGTAAAAAACTGGGAGACCAATGGTTTTGCCAAAAAGGACAAGATTCATTTTACCGATAAAGGTTACCAGTTGATCGGCGATCTGATGTTCTCGGCTTTAATGAAAGAATACGATAACTATTTAAAAAAACAAAAATGAAGATCAAAGCGGTAATTTACGATATGGATGGTGTTTTAATCGATTCCGAGCCTTTGTGGATCCAGTCGGAGATCGAGATCTTTGCCGGACTGGGCATACCGCTTACGCATGAAATGTGTGCTAAGCACATGGGATTAAGAACTGAGGAAGTTGTTGAATTATGGTATGAAAATATGCCATGGCAAGGAAAAAGCAAAGAGGAAGTTACCCATGATATTTTAAAAAGAGTCACTCAGCTGATCCTTACCAAAGGTGTTCCATTGGAAGGTGTTGAAGATTCAATAAAACATTTTAAAACCCTGGGACTAAAGGTCGCATTAGCCTCATCCTCCGCAAAAAGCCTGATCAATGCGGTTCTTAAAAAACTTAATCTTACCGGAGTTTTTGAAGTGGCCAATTCGGCAGAGCATCTTGAATACGGTAAACCTCATCCGGAAATTTTTATAAAAACAGCAAAAGATCTTGGTGTTAAACCCGGAGAATGTCTGGTAATTGAAGACTCTTTTAATGGGGTTCTGGCAGCTAAGGCGGCTAAAATGAAAGTTATTGCCATTCCCGACAAGGAGCATAGAAATGATAAAGGTTTTGTAATAGCCGATCATATTTTAAACAGCTTAAGAGAAATAGAAATTATTAATATTGAGTAGTTTAGACATCATATTGCAATGGTTTAAAAACTTTTTCAGTACGGAAAATATCATCCATCTACTTTCGTACAATGAAGGAGAACCATTAATCTTTACCCGGTTCTTTTTCTGGGGATTCTTTGCCGTTGTCTTGTTTTTCTATTCAATGATCTATAAAAGACAAGGATTGAGAAACGCTTATTTGTTTTTTGTCAGTCTGTTCTTTTACTATAAAACCAGCGGTCTTTTTATCAGTATTTTACTATTCTCCACCCTATCGGATTTTATCATCGGGCAGCTGATCTACGAATCAAAAAAGAAAACGATCAAACAGCTTTTTGTTGCAACAAGCGTTTTTATCAACCTTTTTGTACTCGGATATTTTAAATATGCCTATTTTTTTACGGATGCCTTTAATGAATTCTTCCATACACAATTTGAGGTGATCAATCATTTTGCCCTATGGACCAACGATAATATCGGAACGCATTTCGAAGTAAATAAAATACTGCTTCCGGTGGGTATTTCTTTTTATACTTTCCAAACGATCAGCTATTCAATAGATGTTTACCGGGGGCATATCAAACCTGTTAAAAATATTCTCGATTTTGGTTTTTATGTTTCCTTTTTCCCGCAACTGGTTGCCGGGCCTATTGTACGGGCAGCCGATTTTATTCCGCAGCTGTACAAACCCTACCGGCTTACACAGTATCAGTTCGGGCTCGCCTTGTTCTGGATACTGAAAGGGCTAACGAAAAAGATCGTTATCGGCGATTATATTGCCGTAAATTTTATCGACAGGATCTTTGATAATCCTACCATGTTTACAGGATTTGAAAATTTAATGGCCCTTTACGGATATTCATTACAGGTCTATGCCGATTTTTCCGGCTATACCGATATTGCCATCGGAGTTGCCCTGCTGATGGGTTTTACCCTGCCTAAGAACTTTAATTCTCCTTACAAGGCAAAAAATGTTGGCGAGTTTTGGAAGCGCTGGCATATCAGTCTTTCTTCCTGGCTAAAAGACTATCTATACATCCCGCTGGGCGGAAACCGAGGGGGAAGTGCAGGAACCTGGATCGCAATATTTTTTATTATCGGTTTTGTGGTTTTACTTTCCGGAAAAATAATGGTGTTGTATATTATTCTTGCATTGATTGCCTTAACAACAGTCCTTGCACTTTGGATCAAAGCTTTTAAAAGCTGGCTTACCACCAATATCAACCTTTTGATCACCATGCTTTTAGGCGGTCTGTGGCACGGTGCCAGCTGGCAATTTGTGATTTGGGGAGGGCTGAACGGTATCGGCCTGATTATTTATAAACTGTGGCGAAAGATCAGTCCGTATGAGAAATTCAATAATATTCTGGCAATTACCTTTAAGATTTTTATCACCTTTAATTTTATAACGTTTACACGGATCTGGTTTCGAGCAGAAAACATGGAAAGCACCTGGCAGATCCTTGATCAGATCAAAAACAGTTTTAGTTTTCAACTGATTCCCGAGATCTTAAAAGCCTACGACAAGGTATTTCTCGTGATGCTGATCGGGTATATAATTCACTGGCTTCCTGTTAAAGTAAAAACCTGGTACAGGGAAAGTTTTATTGCTTTTCCCCTACCCGCCAAAATTTTGGTGAGCGCACTGATCGTTTTCGGTATTTACCAAACCATGTCGGCTGATCTGCAGGCGTTTATTTACTTCCAGTTTTAGATCAATGATTTAATGATGTAATGCGTTAATGCTTTAATAAACATCAGTTCACTTCAGCATTTACAACTTAAAAGTAATTACAGGCCGCAATGCATGATTGGCCAGCTCTCTGCCTATACTTCCGTTAAACAATTGTGAAAGTCCGCTCCTGCCATGCGTATTCAGTGCAATAAGATCGGCATCTATATCTCTGGCATAGCTTAAAATTCCTTTTTCCACGGAAATATCATTATAGATGATCTTTTCATAATTATCTATCTCGAAATCATTGATAAATTGGTCCATTTTCTTTTCAATTTCCTTGGTGGTATTGAAATTATGAATGGTATTTACGTACAGAAAATGAATTTTAGGCTTAAAGATCTTGGCAAATTCGAGTACTTTAGGGAAAGATTTTTTTCCTTCGGTTCTGAAATCAGAAGCAAAAATCATATTTTTAACATCAAAATCGTTTATTCTCTTTTTAATCACTAAAACAGGTATATCGGATTTTCTAACTACTTTTTCAGTATTAGAACCGATAAACATTTCCTTTAAGCCGCTTGCTCCCTGAGATCCCATAACAATCAGATCGATGTTATTTTTTTTACTCTCTTCAATAATTCCGCTAAAAGCGAGCTGGAACTGAATAGATTCTACCACTTTTACACCTTTGAAGAAAGGTTTCCTAACGAAATTCTTAAACTGCTCATTGGCCTGTTTCATATAGAACAAAGCTTGCGGACCGGTGTTTACACTGGCAATCTCGGTAGGATCAATAATATTTACAGGCAACTCGAGCATATGCAGAAGAAAAATTTCACTATTGGTTTTTTTTGCAATGCTTACAGCTACACGGGCAGCGTTTTCTGCTTCTTTTGAAAAGTCAACAGGTACTAATATTCGTTTCATAATCTACTTATTTTTATTTTAGTTAAATTTAATAATTTTATAAATATAAAACTATGATTTTTGTAAAAATAAAAGGATTTACTATATTTGCAGCGATTATTATGACGGAATAAGCTTGGAGGGGACGGAAAGTCCCCTCTTTTTATACAATCAAAACGAGGCTGACTAAATTAATATAATCTTCCAATATATTGAAAATGATTATATTAGTTACAAAAAGCTTTAATAAAATAATAAAAAAACAGTACTAAACTGATGAATAAAGAGATCGTATCAAAACTGGTTCAGGAGGCACTCGATGAGAATAATGCCTTGTTTCTGGTTGATCTTTCTATCTCAAACAACAACAGTATCAGGGTTATTGTTGATGGTGATACCGGAATTACCTTAAAAGAATGTATCCGGATCAGCCGTCATGTTGAGCATAATTTAGACCGGGAAGAAGAAGATTTTTCGTTGGAAGTTACTTCTCCCGATATTTCATATCCTTTGATAAATAACCGACAATTTAAAAAGAATATCAACAGGATCATGAAAATAAGAACAGAGAACGAAAGCTTTGAAGGCACCTTGGTTAAAGCATATGAAGAAAAGATTATTCTTCAATGGAAAGCAAGAGAACCAAAGCCTGTTGGAAAAGGCAAGATCACTGTTGAAAAAGAAGCTGTAATTCCTTACGGGGATATTAAAGAAGCAAAAGTGAAAGTTTTATTTAATTAAAATAATGAAATGGAAAACATCGCATTAATTGAATCATTTTCTGAGTTTAAAGAAGATAAAAGTATCGACAGGGTTACGCTTATGGCAATCCTTGAAGAAGTTTTCAGAGCTGCATTGAAAAGAAAATACGGTTCAGATGATAATTTTGATATCATCATTAACCCTGATAAAGGTGACCTGGAGATCTGGAGAAACAGGGTGGTTGTAGAAGATGGTAAAGTAGAAGATGAAAATGAAGAGATCACTTTATCAGATGCCCAAAAGATCGAAGCCGACTTTGAAGTTGGTGAAGAAGTTTCTGAAGAAGTAAAATTAACTGATCTTGGAAGAAGATCGATCCTGGCCCTTCGTCAGAATCTGATCGCTAAGATACACGAACACGACAACACCAATACCTACAAACAATACAAAGAACTTGAAGGCGAACTATACAGTGCCGAAGTACATCACATTCGACACAACGCGATCATCCTGCTGGACGATAATGGTGTGGAACTGGTACTGCCGAAAAGCGAGCAGATCAAATCGGATTATTTCCGTAAAGGAGAATCGGTAAGAGGAATCATTAAGGAAGTGGAGCTGAGAGGTAACAAACCTTCTATCGTACTTTCAAGAACATCTCCTCAGTTTCTTGAAAAACTGTTCGAACAGGAAATTCCTGAAGTTTTTGACGGACTGATCACCATTGAAAAAGTAGCCAGAATACCGGGTGAAAAAGCAAAGGTTGCCGTAGATTCATATGATGACAGAATTGATCCGGTAGGTGCCTGTGTAGGTATGAAAGGTTCAAGAATTCACGGTATCGTACGTGAACTTGGAAATGAAAATATCGACGTGATCAATTACACCAAAAATATCAATGTATTTATCGCCAGAGCTTTAAGCCCTGCCAAAGTGGTTTCAATAGAGATTCATGAGGCAAAAGAAGGAGAAAGACCCAGAGCTGATGTTTATCTTAAACCCGAAGAAGTTTCTAAAGCCATTGGAAAACAAGGGGTTAATATCCGTTTGGCAAGTATGCTTACCGGATATGAGATCGATGTACAAAGAGAAGGTGATGATACAGAAGACGTGGAATTAACAGAATTTACCGATGAGATCGAAAAGTGGGTTATCGATGAATTCAGAAGAGTAGGCCTGGATACTGCAAAGAGTGTTTTAGAACTCGATGTGGTTGATCTGGTTAAAAGAACTGATCTTGAAGAAGAAACAATTTTAGATGTACAAAGAATTTTAAAAGAAGAATTCGAATCTTAGATCAAATAATAATATATTTAGAGGTCCAATTAATTTAATATGGCTGAACAAAAATCAATAAGGTTAAACAAAATTTTAAAGGAATTTAATATCTCCCTGGATCGTGCCGTGGAGTTCCTGTCGCATCATGGACATGAGATCGAAGCACGCCCTAACACCAAGGTGTCTCCAGAGATCTATCAGATCCTTTCAGATGAATTTGAAACCGACAAAAGCAAAAAGCAGGCTTCGAAAGAAATCAGCGAAGAGAAAAGGCAGGAGAGAGAAAGGATCAGGTTAGAGCTTGAAAAAGAAGCTGAAGAAAAAAGACTCCTGGAAGAGGCCAAAAGAAATGAGATCTTTAAAACTGATTCTGAAAAAATTTCCGGACTCAAAACCGTAGGTAAAATCGATCTGGAACCTAAACCCAAAGTTGAAGAAAAAACAGAAGAAATTAAGGAAAAACCTGTAGAAGAAGTAAAAGAAGCTCCGAAAGAACCTGAGATAATCAAGGCCAAAGCCAAGATAGAGAAACCAAAAACACTTGGTAAGATCGATTTGGAACCAAAAACCAAGAAAGAAGCTGTTGCAAAAAAGGAAGCAACAGAAAAAGAGGCTAAAAAAGAAGAAGCTGTTGCTAAAGAAGTTCAGACTCCTGAAGTGAAAGCTGAAGAGGTTGTCAAAGAACCTGAAATGATCAAAACCGAATATCATAAATTGGCAGGAATAACAACCGCCGGGGAAAAGATAGATCTAGATCAGTTTAAAAAGAAACCTAAAGCCAAAAAAGAGGTTAAAACTTCCGACAATACCAATAAACGCAAAAGGAAAAGAATTCATAAATCGCACTCTCCTGTCAGGCTTAGTGATAATAATCGCAACAGCTCCCCTAACAGACGCGGAGGAAGAAAAACTCCGGTAATTAAGGAAGAACCAAATGCAGAAGAAATCCAAAAGCAAGTAAGAGAAACCCTTGAAAAATTACAGGGAAAATCTAAAAAAGGAAGTAAAGGAGCACGATACAGAAAAGAAAAGAGAGATCTGCACAGAAAACAAACCGAGAAAGAACTTGAACAACAGGAAGCTGAAGGAAAGATCTTAAAAGTAACAGAATTTGTTACTGTTAATGAAGTGGCAAGTTTGATGAATGTTTCCGTAACTCAGATCATCTCCGTTTGTATGTCGCTCGGACTCATGGTAACCATGAACCAGAGACTGGATGCTGAAACGCTTACTATTGTTGCAGATGAATTTGGTTATACCGTAGAATTTATCGATTCTGAAGTGGTAGAAGCTGCTGAAGAGATTGAAGATAATGAAGAAGATCTTTTACCAAGAGCTCCGGTAGTTACCGTTATGGGACATGTGGATCACGGTAAAACATCATTACTGGATTATATCAGAAAAGAAAATGTGATCGCAGGGGAATCGGGAGGAATTACCCAGCATATCGGGGCCTATTCAGTTGAGCTCGAAGATCATCAAATGATCACATTCCTGGATACACCGGGTCACGAGGCCTTTACCGCCATGCGTGCACGCGGAACACAATTAACTGATATTGTTGTTATTGTTGTTGCCGCCGATGATTCGATCATGCCACAGACCAAAGAAGCGATCAGCCATGCTCAGGCAGCGGGTGTACCTATTATCTTTGCGATTAACAAGATCGATAAACCGGATGCCAATCCTGAAAAGGTTAAAGAAGAACTGGCCAATATGAATTTACTGGTTGAAGACTGGGGAGGTAAAATCCAGTCGCAGGACATTTCTGCCCTGAAAGGTACCGGTGTTAATGAATTATTAGAAAAGATCTTGCTTGAATCAGAAATGCTCGATCTGAAAGCCAATCCGAATAAACCGGCAATAGGTTCTGTAGTAGAAGCACAACTTGATAAAGGAAAAGGTTATGTTACTACTATTCTGATCCAGGCAGGAACACTTAAATTAGGTGATTTTGTTCTGGCAGGGGAACATTACGGTAAGGTCAAGGCTATGTTTGACGAAAGAGGACAAAACATCAAGGAGGCAGGACCTTCAAAACCTGTTTCTATTTTAGGACTCGACGGAGCGCCTCAGGCAGGAGATAAATTCAAGGTTTACCTTGATGAAAAAGAAGCCAAAGAAATTGCTTCCAAACGCTCTCAGCTACACAGAGAACAGTCGATCAGAACACAAAAACATATTACTTTAGATGAGATTGGAAGACGTATTGCTCTTGGTGGTTTCAAAGAACTGAACATCATCCTTAAAGGAGACGTGGATGGTTCTGTTGAAGCGCTTACAGATTCATTACAAAAACTATCAACTGAAGAGATTCATGTAAATATCATTCACAAAGGCGTGGGTGCCATTACCGAATCTGATGTACATCTGGCTTCTGCCTCTGATGCCATCATCATCGGATTTAATGTAAGACCAAGTCTCAATGCCAAGCAACTGGCTGATAAAGAAGAGATCGATATCAGAAATTACTCGATCATCTACAATGTGATCAACGACATTAAAGATGCCATGGAAGGTATGCTTTCACCGGAAATTATTGAAGAGATTACCGGAAATATGGAAGTTCGCCAGACCTTTAAAATATCTAAGGTGGGTACCATTGCAGGTTGTATGGTTCTCGACGGAAAGATCTACAGAAATTCCAAGATCAGAGTTATTCGCGACAATGTTGTGATCCACACCGGCGAACTTACTTCTTTAAAACGATTTAAAGATGATGTAAAAGAAGTTTCCAAAGGTTACGATTGTGGTATCCAGATCAAGAATTTCAATGATATTCAGGAACTGGATATTGTTGAGGCTTATCAGGAAGTTAGTGTTAAAAAGAAACTGAAATAAGCTAAGAAGCTTTTGTTTATTTATAAAAAAATCCCGCCAAAAGCGGGATTTTTTATTGGAATAAAATATGTTTACTGCTCAGCAATATTATTGCTTCTGTTAATATCAGCCATCAATTTGGAAGGATCTATTTCCACTTTCTTAACCGGTTTTTTCAGTTGTAACTTATATTCAGGATTTGCCCATCCCCAGTAAGATACAAATGTAGCCGAAGTTGGTTTTTTACCCAGCATCATTTCCAGGGGTAAATAAAATTCTTCTGTACTTCCATCTTTATAGGTGACTTTCAGATCCACCGGCATCGGCATCTGACCAATTCTTTGTAAAACCACTTCATTGCCTGAAATACTTTTCACCCCATAATCAATGGTATGTGTGGTCTCAACCCACTCGTTTAAATACCAGT
>QNYL01000234.1 GCA_003973375.1 Flavobacteriia bacterium | reverse complement strand
ATTGGGATTATATTTATTTATCTGGGAATCAAATTCGATTATGAGCCCTTGTTGCTTATACCGATAGGTGTTGGGGTTATCATTGGGAACATTCCTTTTGTGGCAGGAAATCAAACGGGGATCTACGAGTCGGGTTCCGTACTCAACTATCTTTATTTTGGTGTTGTAAAAGGAATATATCCGCCCCTTATCTTTCTGGGTATTGGTGCCATGACCGATTTTTCCTCGCTCATTGCCAATCCGAAATTGATGCTTCTGGGAGCTGCTGCCCAGCTGGGTGTTTTTGCAACATTTATGGGAGCCCTTTATTTAGGATTTCATCTTCCGGAAGCTGGAGCAATTGGTATCATAGGGGGTGCTGATGGGCCTACAGCGATCTTTTTATCATCTAAACTGGCCAACGGTATTAACCTGTTGCCAGATGGAACTACGGTTAAAAATCTGATCGGTCCGATTGCTATTGCTGCCTATTCATACATGGCTTTGGTGCCTGTAATTCAACCTCCAATTATGAGATTGCTGATTTCAAAAGAAGACAGGAAGATCAGAATGAAGCCACCGAGAGCAGTATCTCAAAAAGAAAAAATGATCTTTCCGGTTGCAGCCTTGTTGCTTACAACATTTATATCACCGAGTGCTTTGCCATTACTGGGAATGTTATTCTTTGGAAATCTGTTAAAAGAATCGGGAAGAACAGAACGACTGGCAGAAACAGCCCGTACCAAACTTATTGATATTGTAACCATTTTGCTGGGAGTAACCGTTGGTGCTTCAACACAGGCAGATATTTTTATCACCAAAGATTCGCTGATGATCTTTGCCCTTGGGGCCGCCTCATTTGTTGTAGCTACCATGGGAGGATTGTTGTTTGCCAGATTTATGAACCGGTTTCTTAAAGAAGAAAACAAGATCAATCCATTAATCGGTGCTGCCGGAGTTTCTGCGGTGCCTGATAGTGCAAGGGTGGTCAATGCCGAGGCTCTGAAATCAGATCCACACAATTATTTACTTATGCATGCTATGGCGCCCAACGTATCCGGGGTAATAGGTTCGGCAATTGCAGCCGGTATCCTTTTAAGCTTTTTAGGCTGATATTTAAATTGATATAAAAATTCTAAATACATAAAAAAATGAAGATTCCAAACATTATGACCGCCAGGGAGGCAGTTAAACTGATAAAATCAGGAGACAGGGTATTGATACAAGGGGGATCGGCAACACCACAGTCGCTGGTTAAAGCCATGGTAGAACGTGCTCCTGAACTAAAAGATGTTGAAGTGGTTCACTTACACACAGAAGGGGAATGCGGATATACAGCTAAGGAATTGAGCGGAAGCTTTAGAACCAATGCTTTTTTTATCGGTGGGAATATCAGGAAAATGATTGGGGTTACTGCCGATTATATCCCCATATTTTTAAGTGATATTCCAAGTCTGTTCCGCCAGGGATATATGAATTTGGATGTTGTTCTGGTTAATGTTTCTCCCCCTGATAAACACGGTTTTTGCTCTTTGGGAGTCTCAGTTGATATTGTGATCTCGGCTGTTGAAACAGGAAAAAAGATCATTGCTCAGATTAATTCACGTATGCCAAGAACGATGGGAGACGGAATTATTCATCTGAATAATTTTGATGCCTGCGTACTTATCGATGAAGATATCATGGAGATGAAAATGATGCCTCCTTCTGATGCTGAGGTTCAAATTGGTAAAAATATAGCGGAGATCATTGAGGATGGATCCACTCTGCAGATGGGAATTGGAGGCATACCTAATGCGGTACTCTCTTACCTGACCAATCATAAAAACCTTGGGGTGCATACAGAAATGTTCTCAGAAGGTATAGTTGATTTGGTTGAAAAAGGCATTGTAAACGGGGCGAAAAAGAAGGTAAATCCTTTTAAGATCGTTTCCGGATTTGCTATGGGAACCAGGCGTTTATACGATTTTATGGATGATAATCCGGAAATTGAAATGCTGGATATTGCTTATGTAAACGATACGGCGATCATTCGTCAAAATCCAAAAGTAACAGCAATCAATTCAGCAATAGAGATCGACCTTACCGGACAGGTTTGTGCTGATTCTATCGGATTCAGAATGTTTTCAGGTGTTGGAGGACAAATGGATTTTATGCGAGGGGCAGCCTTGTCAAAAGGAGGTAAACCCATTATTGCCATCACTTCAACAACTTTAAAAGGGGTGTCAAAAATAGTTCCTTCATTAAAACCCGGAGCAGGTGTGGTTACAACACGTGCTCACGCCAGATTTGTAGCTACAGAATACGGAGTGGCCGAACTGTTTGGAAAAAATCTTAAACAAAGGTCTGTGCTTCTTCGTGATATTGCTCATCCGGATCACAGGGAAGAACTGGATAAGGCCATTTTTGAACGATTTGGAAGCAGCCTGATGAGTGTATAATTTTTATAATTAATACCAATTGTGATGAACGATAAAAAATTAGATTTTAATGAATTCGATCCCGTTTCGAAGAAAGAATGGACTGATAAAGCTATTGCAGATCTTAAAGGAGCCGATTTTAATAAAAAACTGGTTTGGAAGAATTTGAGTAAGATCGATCTGCCGCCTTTTTACAGTATTGAGGATGAACAATTTTTACTTGATAAGACCGGAGAGAATAAACAACAGGTAATTAATTACCGAACTGTAAAAGTCAATTCTGCTAAGAAAGCTAATCATCTGGCTTTAAAAGCAATTGAGGAGGGAATGAACGGATTGATCTTCGAAATTAAAGATGCAATTTCAGCCCGGAAATTGCTTAAAGGTATTGATCTGGAAAATATTGCGGTTTCTTTTATCATTGAAAAGAATGAAATTGATTTTATCAAAGATTTTATAGCCCTGGTTAAAGAGAGAAAAACAGCTCCGGAAAAGTTTAAAGGCTATGTTGATCTGAGAATCATTTATAAATATGTAACAACCGGAAATATCGATTTTCATGTTTTTGATAAGCTTGTAAAGATTATAAAGCTTACAAAAGATTATCCCGCCTTTAAAGCGGTAAGTATCTCCGGCACGGTCTTTTCTGATTCCGGTGCCAATCAGGTGCAGGAAATAGCATTTACTCTGAACTCTTTGGTTTTCTATATTGATGAACTTACAGAAAGAGGAGTTGATATACAGGAAATATTTGATGATCTCCACATTGAGCTTGGTATTGGTTCTGAGTTTTTTGTAGAGATTGGTAAATTCAGAGCATTTAACAGTTTACTCCATAAAATTGCTGAAAAATACGGGGTTACAAACTTTTCGTATGATCTCACTGCCCGAACATCAAAATGGAATAAGTCGGTTATAGATGCCAATACCAATATGCTTCGAACTACAACCGAGGCGATGTCGGCTATTTTAGGCAATGCCGATGGAATTATTGTAGATCCTTACGACAGGGAAATGAATAAAGTTTCAGAATTTTCAAACAGAATTGCCGGAAATACAGTTCATATTTTAAAGGAGGAATCCTATTTTGGTAAGGTCTCCAATCCGGTTGATGGTTCTTACTATATTGAAAAAGTTACTGCAAAACTTGCAAAGAAGGCACTTGAAATTTTTAAGACTATTGAAGCTAAAGGTGATTTTTACGAATGTTTTGAAGATGGAACCATCCAGCAGCAAATTGCTGAGATCTGCCTGGTTAAGATCAAATTATTAAGTCAGCGAAGGCTGGTCAGGGTAGGGGTTAATAAATATCCTAATCTGATGGAAGAGGTTGACATAAGTCTGTTTAGCGGATATGACAAGAGTATAAGATCGAGAAAATCATTATTAAAACCCAAAAGAGTAAGTTTTGAGATAGAAAAGATAAGAAAGGCTACAGAAGACCTGGTTCAAAAAACAGGAAAACGTCCGGTTGTTGAACTCACTTCATTTGGAAATCTGGCGATGAGAAAGGCAAGAGCAGGTTTTGCTTACGATTTTATGGGCGTTGGAGGCTTTAAAATTCTTCAGGAAAAAAGCTATTGCTGCAGTGAAAAAGCAGCCCAATCTGCTGCCGTTTCTGAGTCGGATATAGTAGTGATTTGCAGTTCAGATGAGGATTATAAGCAGGAGGCCTTAAATTTTGTTAAAGATTTCAGAGCCTTGAATAAGAAAAAAATTCTGTTACTGGCAGGTAATCCGGTTGATCTGGAAGAAGTATTGATCAAAGCCGGATTAGATGGGTTTATACATGTTAGATCTGATCTGATACAAACCCTCTCAGATATTCAAAAGAGATTAAAAGAATCATTAAAACCCTTAGAGATATGAGACCTGATTTTTCAGATTTGACACTTGATGATAAGAAGGTTCAGCAAAAGCCTGAAAATTCTAAAGAGCAGGAAGTATGGATGACTCCTGAAGGGATTCCGGTAAAAAAGTTTTTTACAAAAGAAGATATCAAAGAAGCCAAACACCTGCATTTTGTAGCAGGAATACCGCCTTTTACAAGAGGGCCTTACAGTACAATGTATGCAACACGTCCCTGGACGATTCGCCAATATGCAGGTTTTTCCACAGCGGAAGAAAGTAATGCCTTTTACAGAAGAAATCTGGCTGCAGGTCAAAAAGGGCTCTCCGTTGCTTTTGATCTTGCAACCCACCGTGGTTATGATTCTGATCATCCCCGTGTAACCGGTGATGTGGGAAAAGCAGGTGTGGCCATTGATTCGGTTCTCGATATGGAAATTCTGTTCGATCAGATTCCGCTGGATAAAATGTCGGTTTCCATGACCATGAACGGAGCGGTTTTACCTGTTATGGCCTTTTATATCGCTGCGGCAAAAAAACAGGGAGTAAGTATAGATAAGTTAAGCGGGACCATTCAGAATGATATCTTAAAGGAATTCATGGTGCGAAATACATATATCTACCCTCCTTTACCATCGATGAGGATCATTGGAGATATTTTTGAATATACAACTGAAAATATGCCGAAATTCAATTCCATATCCATCAGTGGTTATCACATGCAGGAAGCAGGAGCCACTGCAGATATCGAGCTGGCTTATACACTTGCGGATGGTCTGGAATATATACGTACAGGTTTAAAATCCGGATTGAAAATTGACGAATTTGCTCCGAGGCTTTCATTTTTCTGGGCTGTTGGGATGAATCATTTTATGGAAATTGCAAAAATGAGGGCTGCGCGTATGCTCTGGGCTAAGATCATAAAACAATTCAACCCCAAGAATCCGAAATCAATGGCTTTACGTACGCACTCACAAACCTCCGGATGGAGCCTGAGTGAACAGGATCCGTTTAACAATGTGGCCAGAACCTGTATTGAGGCTATGGCTGCCGCACTTGGCGGAACGCAATCTTTACACACCAATGCTTTGGATGAAGCAATAGCTTTACCTACTGATTTTTCGGCCCGTATTGCACGAAATACACAGATCTATATTCAGGAAGAAACACAGATCACTAAGGCAGTTGATCCGTGGGCAGGTTCTTATTATATAGAATATCTTACCAAGGAAATAGCTGAAAAAGCATGGAAATTGATAGAAGAGGTTGAAGAGCTCGGAGGAATGGCCAAGGCTATAGAAACCGGAGTGCCGAAGATGAGAATTGAAGAAGCTTCTGCAAGAAAACAGGCCAGGCTGGATTCCGGACAGGATATTCTGGTGGGTGTAAACAAGTACCAGACTAAAGAGCAGTCGGATATTGAAATTCTTGAGGTTGACAATACGGCGGTTCGTAATTCTCAGATTAAGAGATTGAAAAAACTAAAAGCAGAACGGGATCATAAAGCAGTTACTGAAAGTTTAAAAGTACTATCAGATTGTGCGAAAACAGGTAAAGGTAATTTACTGGAGTTTGCCGTTGCAGCTGCCGAGAATTTTGCAACGCTTGGGGAAATATCTGATGCCTTGGAAGAACATTTTGGAAGGCATAAAGCAGATACAAGACTAATCAGCGGGGTTTACAGTAAAGAGGTTCATAGCGATACCACATTTGCTAAAGCACGAAAAATGGCAGATAAGTTTGCTGAAATTGAAGGTCGTCGTCCACGTGTAATGATTGCCAAGATGGGGCAGGATGGTCATGACAGAGGTGCAAAGGTTGTCGCTTCCAGTTTTGCAGATATCGGTTTTGATGTAGATATGGGGCCTTTGTTTCAAACACCGGAAGAAGTTGCCAAACAGGCCGTTGAAAATGATGTGCATTTTATTGGTGCTTCCAGCCTGGCAGCAGGTCATAAAACGCTGATCCCACAACTGATCGAAGAACTAGATCGTTTAGGAAGATCGGATATTCTGGTCTTTGCAGGAGGAGTTATTCCTGCCCAGGATTATGAATATTTATTTGAAAGAAAAGTGGTTGCAGTTTTTGGTCCGGGTACGGTAATCTCAGAATCAGCAATTACAATTATGGAAAAATATTTGTTTAATTAATTATTAATTATTTGAATCTGAGGAAACCCCTGTAATATTTTTATATTGCAGGGTTTCTTTTTTTTATCTCAAATGGATTCATTCTTACGATCTGAATAATTGGTTTTGATTTCACTTCAACCATTAGCCTTTCAGAAACTTTTCGAAGCTCATTTTTGCAATTCTAATTTATTTTTCCTGTAATTTTAAAGAAAAAACAAGGAATGCATAAATTTTTGCAACACCGTATTTCTTTTGTCGTATTTAAAGCAGAAGCAGATTATTCATGAATAAAATAAAAAATTTGCAAACGGATCTGATTTTAAAATGCAAGCAAAACGATCCTAAAGCTCAAATGGAACTTTACGACAGGTATTGTAATGCAATGTTCTATACAGCCTATAATTTTGTTAAAAAAGAAGATGTAGCCCAGGATATCATGCAGGAAGCATTTATAAAGGCTTTTAAGAATATTGAGAGTTTTAATGAAAACGGAACTTTTGGTTCCTGGTTAAAAAGGATCGTTGTAAACGGGGCACTCGACTGGCTGAAAAAGAGAAAGATCGAAATGGTTCGGATTGAAGATGAGGAGATTGAAATTGAAGAAGAGGAAAATGACGACTGGAAAGTAGAAGAAACTGTAAACCTTGATCTGGTGCATGAATGTATCGAACTGCTTCCTGCTAAGTATAAAAATGTATTGAAATTATTCCTTCTGGAAGGATATGATCATAAAGAGATCTCTCAGATACTGCAGATCACAGAGGTTTCATCGCGTTCTCAGCTTTTAAGAGGCAAGAACAAATTAAAAGAACTAATAAAAACAGGATCAGATGGAAAAAGATATCAGAGAAATGTTTAAAGAAGAAGATACAAAGGTATTCCTGCCAAAGAATCACCGAAATGACTTTAAGAAAAAACTGATGCAGGAGCTTCATGAGAAACCTCATAGTGAGTTCTATTTTATAAAGATTGCAGCAGTTGTACTCCTGATCTTTAGTTTAGGCTTTTTCTTTATGCCCGGTTCGAAAAATGACGATGGGAAAGAGATTGTCAGTGCAGGTTTCACTTTAGGGGATCTTTCTCCTGAAATGAAGAAAATTGAGAACTATTATCTCACAGCCATCAACCTTGAGCTGACGAATTTAGAGGTGGATGATGAGAACAGACAATTGATCAATAATTATTTTATGAAATTAAATCAGCTGACACAGAATTATAAGCTGATGAATAAGGAACTGGATCCGAATGAAATTAATGAGGAGCTGATCGACAGGCTGATCGATAACCTACAAATGCGTTTACAGATCCTGATCGAATTAAAAAAAGAATTAAAAAGAATTAAATCGAAACAAAATGAAAATAATAAAATATAATTTCTGGCTTATTCTGATCCTTCTAAGTATAAAGGCTCAGACCCAGGAATATGAAAAACCCTTACAGGAATTTAATGTAAAAAGAGGGGCTACCATAAAGATCGAGGCTTCTTATCAGGAAATCGAGATAGAAGAGTGGAATAAAAATAAGGTCAGTATTCAGGGTATATTTCAGGCTGAAGGTTTGTCGAAAAATAAAGCCAGATCAATTTTTGATCAATGGAATATCAACTCTTTAAAGGAAGGGAATACTGTAGAGATCACTTCAAAATCCAACGGCTTTGGCGACAGTTATTATTTCTTGAACAACAATAAGTTTCTGGGGCCTTTATATTTTGAAATCGATGATCTCGATCATAATACCTGGATCGAAATGGATACTTTATTTTTTATGCCCAGTATAGAATATTTTCCTAATTATGATTTCGAATTTGATTTTGGTGCCGATACGATCACTTTTGATTTTGAAAGATTTCAAAACGATATGAATTATATGAAAGAATGGCAGGAAAAGAATAAGGCTCATTTTAAAAAAATAGAAGAGCAGCTAAAGAATAATAAAGATCTGCAAAAAGCGATAGGAGAACAAAATGCTTTACAAGCCGCAAAAATGGCTGAGATGAGTGAAATTCAGGCTGAAAAAATGGCAAGACTTAATGAGGAGCGAGCTAAAAAATTAGCCAAAGTAAATGCGGAACGTGCAGAAAAAATGGCAAGACTTAATGAAAAAAGAGCAGAATTAGCAAAGAAAAGGGCAAAAGAGCTGGAAAAAAGAAGTAAAAAGCAACATGAAATTATGTTGCTCAGAAAACAAAAACTGAATGAAGTTATGATTAAAAGGAATAAGATCAAGGTCAAAAAAATATTGAGGATCAGAGTTCCGAAAGGAGCTAAACTGGAAATGGATGTGGATAATTGCCGTATTGTCAATAAAAGGTAATAAACCTCAGGATAAGCCTTGAACCCTTTAAAGGAAATAGACCCAACTTGCTTCGCAGCAAGGTAAACCTGCTTCACAGCAAGGTAAACCTGCTTCACAGAAAGGCGAGCCAGTCACGCCGGCAAGACAGATTAAACCAAGTTAGCAAAAATCTAAAAATAGAACCGTATGAAATTAAAATTCAATCTTATAGTATTTTTATTAATATCAAATTCTGTGTTTTCTCAAAAAACAGTTAAAATGACCTGTAATTATGGGAGTAATAACAAGGATATTCAAGAATTAACTGTCTTTGAAGGTATTTTTATAGAACAATTAAATTTTGAAGGGGAAAATTTAAATGGTAAATCTTATATAATAAAAATAATCGAATTTAAAGAAGGGAAAAAAATAAATTCCTCCACCTTATTTGATGGAACCGAATCAGACTATTTTAGAATTAATTCCGGTAGCGTGTCTTTAAAATTCTTTTTTAAATTAAACGACGGAGAATTAAAAGTCCAAATTAGGGGTAATAATTTTTTTAGTAAAAAAACATACTTCAAATTGTATGACGATGTATATCAATATGCATTAAAAGACTTTTTCTCTTATAAATCTGAACTTAACATTGATTTAAGTAAAACAAATGCAGTCTTAGCAATTATTACACCAAGTATTCATAAGGATGGAACAGGTTCTTATTGTGAAGTTGTTCAAACAGATGTCGCTCCGGAAGAATTAGGAGCTCATTTCAAAATTCCTCATTATTTTATTGTAACCATTGAATTTAAATAAATACTTTTGCTAGCAAAAAATATAGTGCATACCGCAATTAGTTGTAAACCTGCCTACCGGCAGGCAGGTATGAAAGTTAGTACACAAAATAAAGATTATTGTAACTTGAAAAATAATCGTTTCAAAATGCGGTACGCACCATATTTAAACCGTTACCTGCAAGCTAATTTAAACCGCCTGAATTCAAGAACTTAACGCAACAAATCATAAATATTATAAGAAATTAATATTTAAACCCAATAAAATGAAAATTAAAACATTAACTCTAACAGCAATTTGTATTTCTATCTTAATTGGTTGCTCAAATGAAAAAATAATTAAACTTTCATTAAATCATCAGAATGGATATGGTTATTTTAACCCTGGATTTGTAGGGATTTCACCATACTCTGAAGATAAAAATAATCCTTGGAGAAAAACATATTTGACTGTAACAGGAACACCAGAAGATTGGACTGATATAAAATATGGAGACATTGAGACAAATATTTACCAATCCGCTTATCAAAACTATTTTGCGGGCAATATTACACAAGATCTATATGAAGAATTACAAAAATCATGGGGTTGGGAACCTGATACTCTCAAACTATCAAAAGAACTTTTGAAAACTAAAATAGCATTTGCTTTTGGGAAAGATTCTGCCGGAATTACAAACTTTATAGTTGATGCAAATAATAATCTGGATTTTAGTGACGATAAAAGCTTCATACCATATGCTTTTTCACCAAGAGAAGAAATTAACGATTCTGTAGCATTAAGTAATGCTATCAATGTTACATTCGAGAGGTTGGTCAATAATAAAAAGCAATTAATTACTGCTCCGCTTTTTATAGCGCATATAAGTCATAATAACATGTTTATGTGTAATTTTCCTCAATATTCCGTAGCTGATTTTGGTGGAAAAAAAATTGCAGTTTGCTCTGACGGTTTTACAAATCTATCATATAAAAAACCTAAAATTGTTATATTATCAGACAGTTTGAAGAATGGAGATAAAATCAGTAATGAAAAATTAACTGCAAAAAATGAGTTCATTGAAATAAAAGGAGAGTTATATAAAAATATCGGTGTAAATATTAATAACAATAAGCTGGAATTAGAAAGAATAAACTTACCAAAAAGTGAATTGTATTCTACTCAGATTGGTTTTAAATCAATACCTTTTGAGGGGATCGATTTTATAACTGAAACTCAAATAGCATTTAAAAAATTGAGAGGTAAATATGTATTACTCGATTTTTGGGCAGTTTGGTGTGGTCCTTGCCTACAAGAAATTCCAAACATGAAAGACCTTTATAAAAAAACAAATCGTGAAAAATTTGAAATAATTGGTATTGTTGGAGATAGTTCCTCAGATGCTCTTAAAAAAATAATTGAAAAAGATTCTATTAATTGGCCTCAAATACTGTCGACTGATTCAAATAAAATAAAAGAAACATATGGTATTCATGGATACCCAACTACCTTTCTTGTAAATCCAGAAGGAATAATCGTGGCAAAAAACTTACGAGGAAAAGAATTAGAAGATAAAGTGCTTAAATTGATTAATAAATAAACACCATTAGGTAACAATGTATAAGCGAGATGCGGTGTTAGGTGCTTAATATGAATGATTTAACTATAAATGTAATTCGGTGTGTAGATTGAAAGTGAAGTGCTTCGAGAACCCGAACTACGCTTATACGAGACCGTTGGCATTCAATATAACAAGGTATTTAGAAAATAGATTAAAATAAAAAATTTATGAAGAAATTATTTAAACTATTATTGATAACTCTAAGTAGGGTCTCCTCAAAAACTCCTAAACACCTGTA
>QNYL01000185.1 GCA_003973375.1 Flavobacteriia bacterium | reverse complement strand
CAGATCGGCCACAGGATGTAACAGCCAGTTCATCCCCAGGGCACCTGCCTCTTTAGCAATTCCATTGCCGAATTTTTCTGAAAGTTCCGGTTTATTGGCGGCTCCAAGCGACATCTCCACAGGCATATGTGTATATTCATAATAAGTACTGCCCACTCCCCTTTCAAAATCTTCAGTGATGATCAAAGGGAAGCGTGATGCATTTTCATATTCAAGAATGGTTCTTCTAATATTGGGAATCACATCTGTACGCGGCTTATGATTTAAAAATTTCCAGTCGGGAATAAAAAGTCCGCCCACAGGATATTTCTTCATCATATTTTCAACAGTCCCGAATTCTTTTAAGTGATCTTTATGGTACACCCTAATGATCATGGTCTGACCAATTTTCTCCCGGATCGTCAAATTCTTCCAGGTAGTATCTTTAGGTGTAAAATCAAAACCAACCGCCCGCGGCAAAATAGAATCGGTAATTCCAGTCTCTTTCTTTTCACCACATGCTGTGATCAATAAAAAGAATACAATTAAAGAGGTGGAATAGATCCTTATTTTAAAAAAACTCATATTCAGATATTTATCCTAGAACTACTTTAACTTGATATTCTTTTCCTTTTTCAAGGATCGGGATCAGAGCACCTTCTATTTTTTCTCCATCTATGGTTATTTTCTTCACCCCTTTTGAAACATGGTCAGGATTTACAACTTCAATATTCAATGTAGATCCTCTGAATTTTCTTTTCACCTTAAACCCGTCCCATTCTTCAGGAATACACGGATCGATCAGTAAACCGTTAAAATCAGGCCGGATCCCTAAAATATGCTGGGTAATCGCTGCATAATTCCAGGCTGCTGTTCCGGTAAGCCATGAATTCTTGGCCTCTCCGGGTTTTACGGCATCTTTTCCGGCAACCATCTGAGAATATACATAAGGTTCCGTTCTGTGCAGTTCCTGAATATCATCCAGAAATGCAGGAGCGATCTTGGTATAATATTCATAAGCTCTGTCTCCACGTCCTAATTTGGTTTCACCAATCATGATCCACGGGTTGTTATGACAGAATATTCCTCCATTTTCCTTGTATCCGGGAGGATATGTTGAGATCTCCCCCATTTCGATATGATAGGTTGTATAGGCCGGATTGTTCAACACAATTCCGTATTTGGTATCGAGACGTTCTTTAACCGCATCAAGTGCTTTTTCACACATCCCTTCTTCTTTTCCTACTTCAGCCATAGTACACCAGCCATTCGATTCGATAAAGATCTTACCTTCCTCATTTTCTTTACTTCCAATCTTATTTCCATAAAAATCATAAGCACGCAGGAACCATTCTCCATCCCAACCGTTTTCCTTAACGGCATCAACCATAGCTTCCACTTCTTTTTGAGCTCTTTCTGCCTCTTTATCTTTACCTAAAACCTTACAGAGTTCCACATAATCACGGCCATAATAAATAAACAGACCGGCGATCATCAAGGATTCCGCTTTTGAGCCTTCGGTTTTATTTTCTGTAGTCTGGAAAGATTCATTAGGATCATTTGAAAAACAATTCAGATTCAGACAGTCGTTCCAGTCGGCACGACCGATCAAAGGCAATCTGTTTGGTCCCAGATTATTGATCACATGATCAAATGAAATGGTAAGATGATCGAACAGGGGCTTTGCCAGTTTTTCATCATTATCAAAGGGAACCATTTCATCAAGAATAGAATAATCTCCCGATTCTTTGATATAACTTGTAGCCCCAAGGATCAACCACATCGGATCATCGTTAAATCCTCCTCCGATCTCATCATTTCCTCTTTTGGTTAACGGCTGATACTGATGGTAACAACCTCCGTCAGGAAATTGAGTGGAAGCGATATCGATAATTCTCTGGCGGGCTCTTTCAGGAGCCTGATGCACAAATCCAAGAAGGTCCTGATTCGAATCACGGAAGCCCATTCCCCGGCCAATACCACTTTCAAAATAAGACGCCGAGCGTGAAAAATTAAAAGTGATCATACACTGATACTGGTTCCATATATTTACCTGTCTGTCTAAGCGTTCATCACCGGAATCAATGGTGAATTTATCAAGAATATCATCCCAATAAGTTCTTAATTCAGCAAGGGCTGCATCAACTTTTTCTGAAGTATCAAAGCGGGCAATGGTCTTCTTAGCCTTTGTTTTATTGATTACCCCTTTAGATTCCCACTTTTCATCCTCTTCATTTTCAACATAACCCAGTACGAAGATCAGATCTTTGGATTCACCGGGTTGTAATTCAATTTCAATATAATGAGAAGCGATAGGCGACCAACCATGAGCCTCTGAATTTTTAGGTTTCCCTTCCATTACCACCTGAGGATCTGCAGGGGCATTGTACATCCCCATAAAGCTCTCCCTGTCGGTATCAAATCCGTCAATCTCAGTATTTACAGAATAATAGGCAAAATGATTTCTACGCTCTCTGTATTCTGTTTTATGATACAATACAGAGCCTTCTATTTCAACTTCTCCTGTATTCAGGTTTCTCTGAAAATTCTCCATATCGGTGGCAGCATTCCACAAAGCCCATTCCACATAGGAGAACAGTTTAAATTTTTTAAGCTTATCAGAAGTATTGGTCAAACTAACTTTATGAATTTCTGCCCACGTATTTAAAGGTACAAAGAATAAAACCTCAGCCCTAAGACCATTTTTTTCTCCTTTGATCTTTGTATAATTCATCCCGTGCCGGCATTCGTAAGTGTCGAGCTCGGTTTTTACAGGCTTCCATCCCGGAGACCATACACTTTCGCCGTCATTGATATAAAAATAGCGTCCACCATCATCCATAGGTACATTATTATACCTGTAACGTGTTAATCTTCTGAATTTTGCATCTTTATAAAAAGAATATCCCCCTGCGGTATTGGAGATCAGAGAAAAGAAATCCTCATTTCCCAGATAATTAATCCAGGGAAAAGGAGTTGCTGGATTATCGATTACATATTCTCTGTTTTTATCGTCAAAGTGTCCGTATTTCATGATATCTTCTTTTAAAATATTAATTAAGCGATCTGTTCTTTAGACCTTCTGTTGTTCAATTCTATAGTAACCTCATCCATTTTTTTCTGATTTAAAGGATAAAGCGACATAAATCCGGCAGCTATAATAGCTATTATTGCCGGTATCCAGCTCATCAGCATTATAATTCCGGGAACAGAACCCTGAATAGCTGCGGTATCTTTACCATCATAACTAAAGGCTGAGAGTACAAAACCAATGATCGCTCCGGCGAGCCCGCCCCCAAACTTGGTTGCAAAAGAACCCGCTGAATAGATAAGTCCGGTAGCTCTTCTGCCATTCTTGAACTCTGAATAATCAGCAGCATCACCCAGCATGGTAAAGAATAAGGTTGGGAAAATAGCCGCACCAAATTCTGAAATGATCCCAAGTGCAAAAATTCCCACAATATCTTCAGGCCCCATAAAGTACAACAAGGCATTGACAACCCCTGAAAATATAAGCGCATAGATAAACAAAGCCTTTTTACCCAGTTTTTTACTCAACGGAGCAGTAGCCATGGCACCAAATATTGAAGCCAGCGTAAGGCCCACCATAAATGAACCGGCCAGCAGCTGATTGTGCAGATAATGCGAAAAATAAATTACTGTAATTCCCTGCTTTATTGAATTATAAATATTAAACAACAAACCTATAACTAATAGAACAAGCCAGGGCTTATTGTTGATGAGATCTTTAAAATCCTGCATCAGATTTGTTTTCTGAGCTTTTGGTGGTTTTACTCTTTCCTTTGTACTTAAAAAAGTGATGATCATAAACAACGATAAAAAGAAGGACATAAGATACATAGAATAACCATATCCTTTTTTCTGATCGATTACCGAAATTCCCTTTTCGGTAAGGGTTGGATCCCCTTCTACAATAAATTTATAGGGCTTGTCGGCTTCCATATGAAAACTAACGCCTTTGGTGGGAATATAATCTTCCCCGGCAAATTCATCTGTAAATAATGCAATATTATTCTTAGTGTAGATATTGGCATTTTCCACATATCTGGGGGCTTCCACTGTAACCTCAAATTTATCTGTATCGAGTTTTGAGATCTTAACCGTTGGATCTACATTTCCAAAATGGGCCACCAGATACAATAAAGCTCCCTGTACGAGCATTCCACCGGCAAAGGCGCCCACCATCCTATACGATCCGATACTGGTTCTTTCTTTATCATCACCGGTCATTACCGCCATAAGCGCTCCGTAAGGAATATTATTGGCTGTATAAACCAGTGTAAACAAAATATAAGTAGTGTAAGCATAAACGATCTTTCCGCTGTCCGACATATCCGGTGCGGTAAACAGCATGGAAAGGATTACGCCAAGCGGAATCGCTGTCCATAGGATCCACGGACGGAATTTTCCCCATTTCGTATTGGTTCGGTCGCCAATAATTCCCATCAGAACATCACTGATCCCATCGCTGAAACGAGCTACCAGAAAAAGAACTCCGACCGTTGCAGGATTCAATCCGAAAACATCGGTATAAAATATAAACAGGAAGGTGGCCACGCCTCTCCAGGCGATATTTGCAGCTCCATCTCCTAATGCATAACCGATCTTTTCTCTAACAGGTACTTTTTGATTCATCCTTACATTTTAAAATTTAATCGTATAAAAGTATTAAAAACAACTTATGATTTTTTCTTTTTCTTTCCTTTTTTCTTCTTTTTATCTTTCTTACTTTTCTTTTCCAGTAAATCCATCTTTTCTGGAATCAGATAGGCTTTTTTCCAGTTGTTTAAAACTTTCAGCATTTCTGCAGTTTTTTCAGGCATCTCTTTAGACAGATCATGATTTTCTCCTTCATCATTCTTTAAATTATACAGTTCAACTTTTCCTTCTTCATAAAAATTGATCAGTTTATAATCGCCTGATCTTACCACCGATGTTTTCCACTCACCGGTACTGTGTGGTCTCGCTTTTCTTTCGTTCCAGAAAACAGTTCTGTTTTTCCAGTTTTCTTTTCCAAGCAAAACACCTTTATAACTCTTTCCGTCCAATCCCTTAATACATCTGTTCAAAGCCATATCCAGTAAGGTTGGAAATACGTCCATTCCCAAAACAATCGATTCATTCTCAACTGTCGGTTTTGCGTGTCCCGGCCATTTTACGAAAAGCGGCACACGGATTCCTCCTTCATACAACCAGCCTTTACCTGCCCTAAGGGGTAAATTAGAAGTTGCCAGTTCCCTTTCTCCTTTATTTCCATCATTGGACAAACCTCCGTGATCTGATGAAAATACAACAATCGTATTGTCTGCAATTCCCAGTTGATCAAGTGTTTTTAAAAGACGATCTACATTTTCATCAACATTCTCCACCATTCCTGCATAAACAGGATTATCCTGACGCATCTTTCTTCTTCCGTGTCCTTCCTTGATATATTCCGGTGTGTCACCAAAATCAATATGCTTCAGTTGTTCTTTATTTCTTTCAATATCTTTCTCCTTGGCTTCAATGGGGGTATGAACTGCATAAAAAGCAATTACGGCCAGGAAAGGTTTTCCTTTGGGATTATTCTTTATAAATCTGATGGTTGCATCTGTTAAAAGATCAGAAGCATAATCGCCGGGCTTCCCGTCTTCTTGCAGATCTGGCACTATGTATTTTGCGGGTTTCCCATTTTTTTGCGTATTAAACGGATAAAACCGGCTTCCCAGTCCTCCGGATTCCAAAGCGGCATAAGAATCGGTATAACCAAAACTTTTTGGAGAGCTGTCTCCTTTTCCAAGATGCCATTTCCCTACATAATAGGTATTGTAACCTGCCTTATCAAACTGCCTGATAAAATTCTTCGACTCGGGGATAGCGCCCAGGTGACCTTTATTTTCATTTACCGGATAGGTTGCCGTCATCATTCCGTAACGTGAAGGTGTGCAACGGGGATAACTGGAATAAGCATTGGTAAAACTAACCGACTCTCTTGACAATTGATCTATATGCGGTGTGTTGTAGAGTTTTGATCCGGTAAGACTTAAATCATGGTATCCGAGGTCATCCACATGAATGATCAGAATATTGGGTTTTTTCTGAGCAAACATCAATTGTGTAACCATCAGAATACTCACTAACCAAAGATTTCTATAAAATTTTTTCATCTTTTAAAATATTTATTCTATTCGTATTTATTTACTTTCAACTAAGGCTTTTTTAATAGCAAAATAAGCCGGTTTTGGCGTTCTATCCTCGTTATAAATATACATATATTTATCTGTATTTGGACCTTCATCATCTACCATGCCCCAGGTACTGTAGGTAACCAGCCCTGAATTCCTTTTAGACAACAAGACCTTTAACACATTTTCATAGGCTTGTGCCTGTTTTTCAAGAGCTTCGGGAGTTTTTTCCTCCCCCATGATCTTATAATCGATCTCGGTAACATGAAAATCGAGCTTATGAGCATGAGCCCAGTCTATGAGCCTGGCAAAATATTCAAGACTATCCTCACTAAGCATCAGATCTTCTGTACTTTTCAGATGTGCCTGCCAACCGATACCGTCCACACGCAATCCTTGCTTTTTTAAATACAGAATTGTTTTCTTTACCTTTTCCCACATGGCAGGTTCCATACCTCCATGCTGGTTATAGACCAAACTTATATTGGGTGCATATTTACCTGCAATCTGAAAGGCTTTGGTAATGTATTTTGGAATTCCGTTTTTATCATAGCCCATTTTAACCCATGGGTTTTCCCATTTATCGGTGCCGGGTTTGTCTTTAAACCAGGTACCGTCCCGTTCAACCGTTTCGTTAACAACATCCATCCATTTAACTGCTTTATTCCTGTTAAAGCGTTTACACTGAGCTTTCATAAACTCAGTCATATTCTTTTCAAGTTCACAAGCCGTTCTGGAATCGGTTTTGGCCCAGGTTGAGGCCTGAGGACTTACTGGGCCGTGCAAACGTACTGTAATACCATAATCTTCAGCAAATTTTACAAAAGCATCTATCTGATCCCAGTCCCATTTTCCAGGTTTAGGATGTACCCTTTTTTGTTTGGCAGAATTTTCTGGCGTTGTATAGGTAAAATCCTTTAAAAACAGATCTTTTACATCCGTAGAAAGTTGTTTGTAATTTAAGGTAGCCCCAATAAAAACCTTATTCGTATTGTAGTTCTCTTTTAGTATCTGTTTGATACTTTTATCGGGTATTAATGTGGTTTTAGTGTTTTTTTTTTTAGAATATTCTTTATTAAAAAAATCAAGAGAATACTTTATCAATTGTGCTTGGGCTGCTTTATACGCAGGCTCATTAAAATGATTTACCGTTTCCAGCGGATCATTTTTATAATCGTAAAGCTCCTGAGCAATAATATTCTTTTTGTCAAACTTATCATCACTCTTTTTACCATTTCCTAACCAAACAGTATATCGATATCTGTCGGTTCTGAAACTGTATCCTGTCCTGTCTTTTCCTCTGGGTTGCTGACTTACAGCGTAATCTTTAACTTTTTTAGCTGATCCTTTTACCAGCGGAACCAGACTTTTACCATCAAGGATCTCCGGCACTTCAAGTCCGGCAAGTTCACAAAGTGTAGGGAAAATATCTACAAATTCGGTTGGTGTTGAAATTTTAATAGCTTTTTCAATTCCGGGTACGTAGATCATCATAGGCGAACGGGTTGCCTGTTCAAAGGTTGAGTGTTTGTTCCACAGACTATGATCTCCTAAATGCCATCCGTGATCTCCCCAGATAATAACAATGGTATTTTTATCCAGACCTTTCTTTTTTAGCTCACTCAAAACTTTTCCTACCTGAGTATCAACAAAGTTTGTAGCTGCGTAATAACCCATGATCAGTTTCTTTTGTGTCTCCTTATCCAGCTTGAGCAGATTTTCTTTGCTGATGGTATATTCAATTTCAGGATCTTTATAACTTCTCAACTCGGGCGAATTATGATAGGCGATACGGGGTCCGTTTTTCGATTTCATCTGAAAAGCAGCGTAAGGCACCTTGGTTTCATCAAATTTATCCCAGTATTTTTTAGGA
This sequence comes from Flavobacteriia bacterium, assembly GCA_003973375.1. GTDB lineage: Bacteria > Bacteroidota > Bacteroidia > Flavobacteriales > Flavobacteriaceae > Namhaeicola. The sequence goes on along the minus strand of QNYL01000185.1, from coordinate 3,382 downwards.
GCTACAAAAGGTAAATGAGGGCGTTTAAAACCAACAGCAAGAAAGAATGGTTTTGAAGGATCTTTACTTACCCTGTCAATTAATTCAATCCCTTTTTTGGCAATCGCGCCGTCCATATAGGCCTCATCCGGTGCGTCGCTCATCTCAAAAGGAGGTTTATACCGGTCTCTGGCATATTTTGTTGGGTTTTTAACCCCTTTGGCAACAGCTTCTTTTTCAAGATCAGCAATTCTTTTTTTTATTTCTTTATTCTGATAATAACCAAAAGCAGGTTCCCCGAATTTTTCAGGATATTTCAGATTTTTTTCTTTATAAAATGGAATACTCCAAGAGGGTTTATCGATATCTTTATCCACACATCTCGGATCATAGATCTTACCGGTACCTAAGGTAAGATAGCCGTTCTCTTTAAAATACTGAGGGATGGAAAGAATATCCGGATTAATATCCCGCATTCTCGTTTTTAGATCTCTTACTTTGGTATAGTCAGGTCTTTTACCGGTCATCAAACTTGCTCTTGAAGGACCGCAAACCGCCTGCTGGCAATGATTATTGAGGAAAACCGTAGCCTTCTCAGAAAATTTATCAAGTACAGGTGTTATGGCATAACTATCATTATAAGCTCCTATGGTAGGTTTCAGATCATCAATAGCGATGAATAAGATATTAGGTTTTTTGGTTTGTTGGGCATTAGTTTTTGAAACGAAGATAAAAGCTAAAAAAAGATAGAATAATGTATACCTGACTCTCATTTGAAGATTTTTATTAAAATTATGAATAAAATTTAAGAACAAAAAAATACAGAGACCGGTTTTTAGAAACCAATCTCTGTATGTGTATTTTAAATTAATAGCCCGGATTCTGATCGGCAGCTGTTAATTTTTCATTGGTATCAATTTCTACTGTTGGAATAGGTAATAACATTCCTTTAGGATTATCCGGATAAACCAGATCAAAATTTTTATTATTTCTTGCATTATGAACATCAATAACATGAGATTTGAACCAGTCATATCCTCTGCGACGTGCATTGAAGAAATCCTGTCCTTCAGCAAACAATTCATAAGTATATTCCTTCATAATCGCTTCTCTGAATTCATCCTGACTCAATCCTTCCCAGTCAGCAGGTTCAACTGCACCCTCTGATGATTCACGGGCTCTTTTTAAAACTTCATTTACATGAGCATGTGCTTCAACCGACATTCCTAGTTCATTTTCAATTTCAGCTAGCATTAATAAAAGATCTGCATATCTGTATAGTACATAGTTGTAATTACTCTTATCTGTAGTAGCTGTGTTGTCTTTTATAAAAAACTTATAGATATAGGGATAAGCGGTTTTAAAATTTTTCCTTTTTGGATCACTTGGATAAACCTTGGCTGTCTTATTATTTGATTTTTTATACTTGGAAATAAAAGTAAAATTTATCCTCGGATCATCAGGATATCTTGCCATATGATTATCAATGATCTCCGGATTGGCTCTAAACCTTTCCCATCCCTTACCTTTGAAAGCATTATTAGGTGTAAATAATTTGATCATTGCTGATGAATGCTCTTTATTAAACTGAATCTCAAAAATTGATTCAGAATTATTGTTAGCCGTACTGATTGATGACCAAAGGTCATCATAATTACTAACCAGACTGTATTGACCATATACCTGAATGGCTTCATCATAGGCTTTCTGCCAATACTCACTGCCATTATCATTTCCTGCCAAAGTCATATAAACTTTTGCCAACAACATATTGGCTGCCAGTTTTCCCGGACGGCCTCCTGTTTGCTGACCTGCATCTAACATAAGCTGCTCAGCTTTTTTAGCATCAGAAATGATGAGATTGTACACTTCTTCAACGCTGGCTCTCGGTTTATGTATGTTTTCACGCGTTGTTGGTTCTGTATGTAAAGGGACTCCTCCATAAATTCTAACCAGATTAAAATAAGTATGTGCTCTTAAAAAATAAGCAAGCCCGAGAATGTTATCCATCTCAGGATCATCTCCTTCGTTAACATTACCAATCAGATCATTGGCTCTTGAGATAGCAATATACATTCCACGCCATAAATTTGTTGGATAATTTTGTGAAGGACTTGGACTTAAAATACCTATCGTAGCTATATCTATTGGTTTTTTAGGAACAATCATACCTGACATATACAAGGTTGTATGTTGAAAATTTGCAGCATAATAATCAAAGGATGCAAATTCTGATAAGATTCCGTTCAACGCAGTATCTGCTCCTTCTACAGATGAATATATATCATCTGTTAATAAAAAAGGAGGGTTCTCTTCGAGATCACACGAGGTATACATAAAGATGGATACCAGTGTTAAAATTATTGTTTTATATATATTTTTCATGATCTTATTTTTTAAAATTTAATATTAACACCAACAACATAACTTGATATATTAGGCGTTCCTACCCAGTCAACACCAATAATCGTTCCGTCATATAAGAAACTTGTCAGTTCAGGGTCATATCCGCTGTAATTGGTTATGGTAAATACGTTGTTACCGGAAACATATAATTTAAGGCTCTGGATAAATGATTTTTCTTCAAAATCCATATCATATCCTAAAGTTATATTGTTCAGTCTGAAGTAACTTCCATCTTCGATTAAACGATCAGAGGGAACATTGGAAGCTGTTGTTGCTCCGATTCTTGGATAAGCTCCGTCTGTATTGCTTGAAGACCATGCATCGAAATAAGCTTCAGGTCGAATATTATTTCCTGTTCCTGCCGCATTGGCTTCTATCAGTAAATTTCCATTCAGAATATCATTCCCCTGAACTCCGGTAAATAACATACTTAATGTAAAGTTTTTATATCTCAGATCTGAATTGAAACCGTAAGTAAATTTAGGATTTGGATTACCAATATTGGTTTTATCACCATCATTTACATTTCCGTCTCCATTTATATCTACAAATCTTACATCACCCGCCTTATTCGGATTACCATCAAAGGTTGGTCCAGCATCAGCTTCTGCCTGAGAGGCATAAATACCATTGGTTTTGTATCCCCAGAATAAACCTACTTCTTCTCCTTCGATAAAGGCATTGGCAGGATGTTTAAAGTTATTTCCTGTAGAAACCTTGCTTCCGAGATAATAAGGTACCGAAACCTGTTTGCCATCAATATAGATATCACTTATTGGTAACGCATTAAGATCAGTTATCTTAGATCTGTTAACAGAAATGTTTCCACCAATTGAGAATGTGAAATTTTCATTTTCAACAATAAATGCATCTAAAGAAAAATCTACCCCTCTGTTTTCCAGGCCACCCTGATTCTTCAAGAAATTAGTAAAACCTGATGAAGTTGGTATTGGTGTATTGATCAATAAGTTAGAAGTTTGTTTTAAATAGAAATCAA
>QNYL01000084.1 GCA_003973375.1 Flavobacteriia bacterium | reverse complement strand
ACGGGCAATAATACCTTTGGCTTTGCCGTCAACCACTACAAGGTCCAACATTTCGTGGCGGTGGTATAATTTTACAGTACCTGCAGCAATTTGTCTGTTGAGTGCCGAATATGCACCAAGCAATAATTGTTGTCCGGTTTGTCCTTTTGCATAGAAAGTTCTCGAAACGAGAACACCTCCGAAAGATCTGTTGTCTAGCAATCCGCCATAATCACGCGCAAAAGGTACCCCCTGCGCTACACATTGGTCGATAATATTACCGGAAACTTCCGCAAGGCGATAAACATTAGCCTCCCGGGAACGGTAATCGCCTCCTTTTACAGTATCATAAAATAAACGGTAAACCGAATCACCGTCGCCCATATAATTCTTGGCAGCATTGATTCCGCCCTGAGCGGCAATTGAATGTGCTCTTCGCGGAGAATCCTGATAGGCAAAAGCCTTAACGTTGTAGCCAAGTTCGGCCAGTGTAGCTGAGGCTGAACCTCCGGCCAGACCGGTACCGATAACAATAATATCGATATTTCTTTTATTGGCTGGGTTTACAAGGTTGATTTTATCTTTGTAGTTGATCCATTTGTCTTTGATAGGACCTTCAGGAACTTTGGAATTTAGTGTCATAATTGAAAAGAATTAAGCAAAGTAAAAGTAAATGGCAATAATTGAAAAACCTATTGCAATCAGGTAACTATACGCAATACCAAGGTTTTTAACACACGGATAGTATTTAGGTTTTCGGGCTCCGATACTCGTAAAGGCCGATTGAAATCCGTGACTTAAATGTATCCCCAGTAAAATAAAGGCAAAGACATAGATAATTACGTAAATTGGATTTTTGAATAATTGTGTAACGAGATCATAATCGCTGACTACTTCACCAAATTTAATCTCCACAAAAAAATCTTTCAGGTGAAGAATGATAAAAAGTAGAATCAGTAAACCGGTATAGATCATATTTCTCGAAGCCCATCCTGAATTAGCTGCCGGATTATTCTTGACATATTTAACAGGCCGGGCGGCTCTGTTCTTTAACTCAAGATAGATCCCCATAATGATATGGAGAATAAAACCGGCTGCCAGTACATATTGCATTACCTGTATTACCGGATTTGTAGCCATAAAATGGGAAGCACTGTTAAAAAGTTCCGAACCACCAAAAAGGGTCAGGTTTACTCCTAAATGTACCAGTAAAAATGTGATTAAGAAAAGTCCTGATAAAGACATCACAACTTTTCTTCCAACGGATGAAGATGAAAATCCACTCATTTGAATTTATTTTAAGTAACACAAAGATATAAAATAGATTGTTACCAAAATCACATAATAATTTAGAATCTTTATAAATAGCGTCTATCTATAAAGTGCTTGATTTTTGAAAGATTAAGATTTTTGATGGATTTTTGTTTTTTTTATTGCAGCAAATGCTTGTGTATTAGGCAAAATAAAAAAAGAAAAAAGGCGCAAAAAGATAATTTTTTCAATTCGATGACTTTATGGACAGACACTAAATAATATCTTTTAAATAAAAAATGGTTGTGGGCTGATAAAAATCATATTCAGTAGAATATTACCCGTTTATCTTTGTTTGGTTAAAACTTAAAAAATAAGCCTTATGGCATATAAAAAAGGATTATTCAAAACATCGGTAGGTCGTAAAAACCTTATGGCCGTTACCGGACTTTTCATCGCTTTCTTTTTAATTATCCACCTCGTTGGAAACCTGATTCTCATTATTCCGGATTCCTGGTTCCCTATAGAATTCTGGGGAGGTGTGGAAAGTGCTCACGATATGTACAACGCCTATTCTCATTTTCTTGTACATTTCTGGCCCATAACACTTGTAGCCTGGATTCTTTACATTTCTATCATTACACATGTTATTGATGCTTTGTTGATCACATTGAACAACAACAAAGCCAAGGGTGATAAATATCAGGTAACTGATAATTCTACAAGCACCTGGTATTCCCGTAATATGGGAGTTTTAGGTACTGTGATAGGATTGTTTATTTTTATCCACATGGCTCAGTTCTGGCTGAAGTACAAAGTATTGGGAACAGAACATGATCTATATGAGTTGGTTGTAACCACCTTTAAACAATGGTGGGTAGTACTTATTTATGAGATCGGAATTATTGCCTTAGGATTTCATCTGGCACATGGAGTAGAAAGTGCTCACAGATCTTTGGGAGCTTATCCGAAAGGACTGATGCGTGTAATTAAATACATTGCACTTTGTTTTTCAATAGTGATGGCAGTTTTATATGCGATCATACCAATCATTATTTATTTCAAATAAAAAAATTATGGCACTTAACGCAAAAATCCCCGAAGGATTGCTAAAAGATAAATGGCAAAATTATCTTAATAAAACCAATATTGTTAATCCGGCCAACCGCAAGAAATTAGATATTATTGTCGTGGGAGCAGGCCTTTCAGGAGGAGGGGCAGCAGCTTCACTTGCAGAACTGGGTTACAATGTAAAAGTCTTCTTTTTTCAGGATTCAGGCCGTCGTTCTCACTCTGTGGCAGCCCAGGGAGGTGTAAACGCCGCCAAGAACTATAAAAATGATGGTGATAATGTTTACAGAATGTTTTACGACACTATAAAAGGTGGCGATTACCGTTCAAGAGAAGCAAACGTATACAGAATGGCTCAGGTATCTGTTGATCTGATCGATCATATGACAGCTCAGGGCGTTCCTTTCGGACGGGAATACGGAGGATATCTCAGCAACCGCTCTTTTGGTGGTGTGTTAGTATCCCGTACTTTTTATGCCCGTGGTCAGACCGGTCAGCAATTGTTACTGGCTACCTATCAGGCCATGATGAAAGAGATCAAGCGAGGTACACTTACACAATACAGCCGTCATGAGATACAGGATATCGTTGTAGTTGATGGTAAGGCAAGAGGAGTGATCGTTCGTAACCTGGTAACAGGAGAGATCGAGCGTCATTCAGCTCATGCAGTGGTTTTGGGTACCGGAGGTTTTGGTAAGATCTTCTACCTTTCTACTCTGGCGATGAATTCCAATGGATCAGCAACCTGGAGAGCCCACAAAAAAGGAGCCTTCTTTGCAAATCCTTCATGGACACAAATTCACCCTACAGCTTTACCACAGGCCGGGGAACACCAAAGTAAACTGACTTTAATGTCGGAATCTCTGCGTAATGACGGACGTATCTGGGTGCCTAAGAAAAAAGATGATCCGCGTCCTCCGGGAGAAATTCCTGCCGAAGACAGAGATTATTATCTTGAGCGTCGTTATCCTGCTTTTGGTAACCTGGTACCTCGTGACGTTGCTTCACGTGCCGCCAAGGAGAGAATGGATGCCGGTTATGGTGTTGGTCCGTTAAAAAATGCAGTATATCTCGATTTTAAAACAGCTATAGAAAAATTAGGCGTGGATACTATTCGCGAAAGATATGGTAACCTGTTTACCATGTATAAAAAGATTACCGGTATCGATGCTTATAAAGAGCCCATGAAAATTTCACCTGCAGCTCACTTCTCTATGGGAGGATTGTGGGTAGATTATGAATTGCAGACTACCATTCCGGGATTATACGCTGTGGGAGAAGCAAATTTTGCCGATCACGGAGCGAACAGACTTGGAGCCAACTCCTTATTGCAGGCTTCCGTTGACGGTAACTTTATTTTACCGAATACTATTTCAAATTACCTGAGTAACGAGATCAGAACCGGAAAGATCCCAACGGATACTCCTGAGTTTGATGAGGCAGAGAAAGCAGTAAAAGAACAACTTCAAAAAATCCTTTCTATCAAGGGAACCATGCCGGTTGATCAGATCCACCGCCGTTTAGGTAAGATCATGTTCAAGGAAGTGGCCATGTCACGAAATGAAAAAGGTTTAAAATGGGCTATTGAAGAGATCAGAAAACTGAGAAAAGAATTCTGGACTAATGTAGCGGTTCCGGGAGATGACAAAGGAATGAACTCAGAACTGGAAAAAGCAGGCCGTCTGGCTGATTATCTTGAGATCTCTGAATTGATGGCTGTTGATGCCTTAGACAGAAAAGAAAGTTGCGGAGCTCACTTTAGAGAAGAATACCAAACTGAGGATGGTGAAGCTGTAAGAGATGACAAAAATTATATGTATTCTGCTGCCTGGGAATGGCTGGGTGGAGAGAAATGGAAATTACATAAAGAACAACTTGAATTTAAAGAGATTGAAGTTAAAACACGTAGTTATAAATAGAAATTAGAAACGAGTACAGAGTATTAAGATTTTATTATACTCTGTACTTGTTCCTCAATACTTAATACTTAAAAAATGAATCTTACATTAAAAATATGGCGTCAGGAAGGCCCCGAAGCAAAGGGTAAAATGGTAACCTATAAGGTTAGCGATATCAGTAAGGACATGTCCTTTTTGGAGATGCTGGATGTTTTGAACGAAGACCTTGCTACAAAAGGGGAACGTACCGTAGAATTTGATCACGATTGTAGAGAAGGTATCTGCGGTCAGTGTTCACTGGTGATCAATGGTCAGGCTCATGGTCATGAATCACATTATACCACCTGTCAAACACATATGAGATCTTATAAAGATGGCGATGTGATTTTTATCGAGCCTTTCAGAGCGAAATCATTTCCTGTGATCAGAGACTTGAAGGTTGACCGTTCTTCAATGGATAAGATTATTCAGGCGGGAGGATATATTTCTTCTTTTACCGGAATGGCTCCTGAAGCAAATTCAATTCCGATTCATCACGAAGTTGCCGAAAGTGCTTTTGACAGTGCAGCCTGTATTGGTTGTGGTGCTTGTGTAGCTACCTGTAAAAACTCTTCTGCAGCCTTATTCTTATCAGCTAAAATTTCTCATCTGGCTAAATTGCCTCAAGGTAAGGTAGAACGTATGGAGCGTGTGGTATGGATGGTAAATGCACATGATGATGAAGGATTCGGAAGTTGTACAAATACCGGTGCCTGTGCTATGGTTTGTCCTCAGGAAGTGGATTTGCTGGATATTACCAGAATGAATTACGAATACAACCGTGCACTGGCTACTGTCAGATCGTAATAAGATATTTAACAATTTTATAAAAGATGGTTTTGCAAAAGGCCATCTTTTTTGTTTATATTTACAACTGTTAATTAAAGACTGATATGCCGAAAAAAACAGGTAAGAATATTTTACAACCCGATAAATGGGTCAGTTTATATGCTGATTACCTGTTCAATTATGCAATTACCCGTGTAAACGATCATGATATCGCTAAAGATCTGGTTCAGGAGACTTTTTTTTCCGGATTAAAAGGAAAAGATAATTTTAGGGGAGAAGCTACGGAAAAGACCTGGCTGATTTCAATCCTGAAACGTAAGATCATTGATTATTACAGAAAGATCAATTCTGCCAAAGGGAAAAAAGAAGTAAGAATGCCTTTTTATCAGGATGGTGAAAAAGAAGGTTCCTGGCTGGAAGAGAATGTACCACAAAACTGGAATAATGAAGCTGATAAGAAGATTGAAAATGAGGAATTAAAATCAGTACTCGACCTTTGTATCGATCATTTGCCCGAAAAACACCGAATGGTCTTCCTGCTAAAGACTCAAAGAAACTTTGAAACTGAAGAAATTTGTAATGAGCTGGGTATCTCTTCGTCAAATCTATGGGTGATCATACATCGTGCCCGCTTACAGTTAAGAGAGTGTATAGAAAATAACTGGTTTAAGAAATAATAGAAGATGAGTAAAAAATTTATGATCTCATGTGATGAAGCAACAACCATTTGCGATAAAACGCAATATGGTGAAGCTACATGGATGGAAAGAGTAAAGCTAAATTTCCATCTGATGCTCTGTAAACACTGCAGAGCCTATTCCATGCAGAATAATTATATCTCCAGGCTCTTGTCTAAATACCTCCATGACTCCTGTGAAAACGACCATCTGATAGATAAAGAAAAGCACGAACTCGAAGAAAAGCTTAAGATCCATATCAAAGATATTTCCAAAAACTAATAAAAACCGATACCTTTACATAAGGAACAGGGTAGATTTCTGATTTTAACCCTGAATCTAATCAGTTTTTAAAGAAATATGGAATACCTTACACATATAAAGCCTTTTGTAATCATTGCGTATTACATATTTATCAGTCTTTTATCGGTTTCAATCATTCTTGATAATAAAAAACCGGAGAAAATCTATGCTTACATATTTCTGATCTTTTTGTTCCCTGTAGCCGGGGTATTACTTTATTTCCTTTTCGGAGCTCATTATCAGAAAAAAAGACTCTATACCCGATACAGAAATTATAAAAATAACTTCCTACAGGATCTGATCAAGGATAAAAATATTGAGAGAAAGCTTATCACCTCAATAAAGAACAATATAAAATTACCAAGATTACTTTATAATCTCGATCATGCGGTTTTTACCATAAACAACGAAGTGAAACTGCTGTTTAATGGTGAGGAGAAATTCCCGGTTTTGATTAAGGAACTTAAAAAAGCAAAAAGGAAAATCTATATAGAATATTATATTTTTAATTCGGATACTATTGGAAATCAGATAATTGACCTTTTAATAGAAAAGGCGCAGGAAGGACTGGAAGTCAAGCTGATCTACGATGCGGTGGGAAGTTCTGTTTCTCGTAAGGCATTGAGAAGATTGAAAAAGAACAATGTTAAGGTACATGCCTATATGCCTGTTCTTTTTTCCAGAGTGGCCCATAAGGCGAACTACAGAAACCATCGTAAGATTGTTGTTATAGATGATCTGATCGGTTTTATGGGAGGGATCAATGTAGCCGATAATTACATCAATCCGAATAAAAACAATTTATTCTGGCGCGACACCCATATCCTGTTGAAAGGTGAGGCCGTTTACGATCTGCAACTGATCTTTATCAGCGACTGGTTTTTTGTATGTGGTGAAAAGCTTGAGCCGAATAAAGAGGTTGATATAAGTCCGGTAAAAACCCATATCCCGTCAGCAATTCTGGCCAGCGATTTTGGTACTTCAGATGAGATCATTCTTAAAGCTTTTATCGGTATGATCAGTATGGCCAAAAATGAAATACTGATTACGACACCGTATTTTATCCCAACCGAATCAATGTTTAGTATTCTTAAAGTAGCGGCAGAAAGCGGAGTTGAGATAAAGATTATTTTACCCGAAAGACCCGACCTCAGAACAGCCTATTACGCTTCTTATTCTTACCTGATCGGGATGCTTAAAACCGGTGTAAAGATTTATTTTTACACCAAAGGAATGATGCATGCAAAATCTATGATGATAGATAACGATATTTGTACCATCGGCAGTGCCAATATGGATTACCGCAGTTTTAGTCTGAATGCAGAAGTAAATGCTTTTATCATTGATGAATCGGTTACCAGAAAATTAAAGAATCAGTTTTATAAGGATCTGGAAGATGCTGTTGAAGTTTCTCTTGAAGATCTGCAGAACTGGCCCTGGTATAAAAAAGCGATCAGTTCTTTTGCACGGCTTATAGCACCGATCTTATAAGCTTTATTTGATAATTTTAAGATTTAAAGAATGAGTTTTTTAAAAGAAGAGATAGACCGGTACGCAGTTGCACATACAGAAGAGGAACCCAAATTACTGCAGGAACTGAGTAAAGAGACCTGGCAGAAAGTATTGATTCCCAGAATGCTGAGCGGACATTATCAGGGAAGGCTTCTGGCCATGATCTCTAAGCTTGTTCAGCCTAAAAATATTCTCGAAATAGGAACTTATACCGGTTATTCGGCCCTTTGCCTGGCTGAAGGACTTCAAAAGGAGGGTTTCCTGCATACCATCGATCATAATGAAGAACTGACCGCTTTCAGTAAAAAATACTTTGACAGATCAGATTATAAAGATCAGATCAAAACATATCTTGGGGAAGCTGTTGATATTATTGATAAAATGGATATAAAATTTGATCTGGTATTTATTGATGCCGATAAAGTGAATTACAGCAGATATTTCCACATGATTATTGATAAAATGAATAAAGGCGGAGTGATCTTATCAGACAATGTGCTGTGGAGCGGAAAAGTAACCCGGGAAGCTGCTCCGCAGGATAAAGATACGCTGGCTCTGCAAGCTTATAACAAACTTTTAAAGGAAGATCCCAGAATTGAGACCATTTTGCTTCCTGTACGTGATGGATTGACGATCAGCAGGGTAAAGTAGGGTTAAAAATATTATTGCCTGAGTTATTACACAGAGATTCACAGAGGAAAATTGAGAGGCAAAGAGTATTTTATCAGTTAATAAACCAAATAAGACCGTTGCAAAAGGCGATTATTTGTTCAAATTCGACGATTGAAAAAGAAATTAACCCGCAGTAAACTTTTGTTTATGAGGACTTAACCTGCCTGCCGGCAAAGGCAGGCTCGCCTTGCTGACGAAGCAGGTTTTTTAGAGTAGGAAGAAGTTGAGCAAAGAATTGTCTTTATTTCATAATTCAAAAGAGTATTGCAACGGTCTTCAATTCAGGATATCATTCTCTTATCTCAACGGCTATTTTCGCATAAATTTTTTCCTGAAGATCACTACCAGAATACCGCCTCTTAAGATCATCCATACAGAAAAGGCCATCCACACAGCATAGAGTTTCAGATGAAACAGATCTCCCAAAAGCAAAACCGGGACAAAACCTAAAAAGGTGGCGATGAGAAGTGTGTTGCGAAGGGTAACGGCTTCTGCCATTCCCTTAAAGATGCCATCAAAGATAAAAGCCACGGCATTGACAGGCTGGATGATAATGACCATCCAAAAGATCTGATAGAACAATTTCAGCACTTCGGTTTCTTTGGTAAAAAGTAATCCGATATCCTTATAAAAAATAAAACTGATCACCCCTATGATTAGTGTGATCACTGTGGTAAACCTGATCAGGTCTTTACTGAGTTCCCAAACGGAAGCATAGTTCTTTTCTCCTACAAATTTCCCTGAAACGATATTTCCAACACTGGCATATCCATCGATAAAAAAGGCAAAGAAAAGCCATATCTGAAAAGCAATGGTTTGTGCTGCAATATAATTGGAACCATATCCGGCAGCAAAAGCATTAGCCATATAAAGGGCAACATTTAAAGCCAGTGCACGGATAAACAGATTGACACTAAGTGTTAGGATCCTTTTGATTTCCGGATGGAACGGAAACCGGAGCTTTAAGTTAAAAGGGGTTTTCTTTATCGAAAGGATCAGTGCCATAACGGCCATGATAAACTGTGAAATAACACTTGCCCAGGCAGCTCCTTCAATATGCATGGGTTCTATCCAGCCCTCTACACCAAAAATGAGTAAAAAATCCAGACCAACATTGAGCACAGCACCCACAATACTGATGATCATTGGCCAGAAAGTATTCTGTAATCCTCGAAAAATACCAAAAACCGTAAAAACAAAAAGCGTAAGAGGTAACCCCAGCGCCCGTATTTTAAAATAGGATACAGAATATTCGAGGATGAGTCCTTTGGCATTGTATAAAGTAAAGATCTCTTCTACAAAGAAAATTGTTGCAAAGTACAGTAAAACGCTTAATACGATATTGATAGCAATGATCTGTGCCGGCAATGAATCGATCTCTTTTAATTTATTGGCTCCAAGATTTTGCGCGACAATGGCAGAAACAGCCGAACGCGTTTGTGCTAGGATCCATACCAGAGCCGATAGAAATGAACCTGCAATACCCACAGCAGCAAGGGCCTCTACAGGATTTTGCTGAATATTCCCTACAATAGCTGTATCTGTAATAGATAAAAGAGGCTCGGCAATACCGGAAATAATAGCCGGAACAGCCAGTTTATTGATGTATCTGAAGGAAAGTTTTTTGGGTCTGTTCAAAATATTTATCCTTTTTGATGTTAACTTTTGCGAAAATAAGATATTAAATAATTAAAGGACATCTTATTTTCGCTATGTTTCAAAAAGATTATATCCCCACATGGCTGACACTGTTTCTGGCTATTGGAATTGTAATTGAATTTTATTTTTCAATTAATTCACTTTTTATACTTGCCGTTGGCGATGCCTTGTTTGTGTTACTGATCCTGAGTTGGTTTTATGATCAAAAACGGCTGATTCCTTCAAAAAATTACTTTTTGATCAGTATGCTTATTTTTATCCTTATCGGAATCATATCGGTTAAAATAAAAACTAAAGATCATCGTATTGATCCCGTCAGCGCTCATAGAGAAAGAAAAATATTTTTCAGTATTGATAAAATTTTAAAAGAAAGCACCTATTACCACCGTTTTGAAGCGATTATTTTACAAATTGACAGCAAAAAGGCAAAAGAAAGAATTTTAGTTAGATTTTTAAAAGACAGCCTGGAAAGGCCACTCCCCGAGGTGGATGATGTTTTTTATACTTCTGCTGTTTTAAAAACGATTGATCCCCCGCTAAATCCGTATCAGTTTAATTACAAGGCTTATTTAAAAACAAAGCAAATTTTTTATCAGCTGAGGCTAAATCCCGAGGAGGTATTAAAACTCAATTACAGAAGAAATACTCTAAAAGGTATTTCACATCGGATAAGAAAAAAGATCAATAGCGCTTTAAAACGATATCATTTTACAGAAGAAGAGCTTTCCGTGATTAATGCATTACTGCTGGGGCAAAGACAAAATATTGATAAAGAGCTGTTTGAAGATTATAAAAATGCAGGAGCTGTACATATACTAGCTATTTCCGGATTACACATAGGGATTATTCTTTTTTTGCTGAACTTTTTGCTAAAACCCATTGAGTTCCTTAAAAGAGGAAAGCTCATCAAGCTGCTCCTTATTATTTTCTTGCTTTGGTCGTTTGCTTTTTTGGCAGGTTTATCGGCATCTGTAGTCCGGGCAGTAAGTATGTTTACGGCTATTGCTATCGGACTTTTTTCTAACCGGAAATTATCTCTAATCAATGCTCTGGTGCTTTCGATGTTCTTTTTATTGCTTTTTCATCCTTTTTATTTGTTCGATGCAGGATTTCAATTGAGTTATCTGGCCGTATTCTTTATCATAACTTTACAACCATTTCTAATAAAAATCTGGCATCCCCGTTCGAAGATTATTTACTATTTCTGGCAATTGTTTACGGTAAGTATTTCGGCTCAGATAGGCGTTTTACCCTTAAGTTTGTATTATTTTCATCGGTTTCCCGGATTGTTTTTCGTTTCCGGGATGGTAATTATACCTTTCCTCGGGTTGATTCTGGGATTGGGGATTCTGGTAATTATTCTGGCCTTATTAAATATTTTACCTGATTTTATAGCAATATCCTATGGGTATTTAATAGATCTTATGAACCGGTTTATCAGCTTTATTTCTCATCAGGAGGGTTTTATCTTTTATGATATTTCATTTTCATTTGTCCTGATGTTGCTGTTTTACATTTCTCTGTTTTTCGGACTTAAATTGATGATTAAACGAAGTTTTAGGAATATTATTTATTTTTTATTAG
>QNYL01000135.1 GCA_003973375.1 Flavobacteriia bacterium | reverse complement strand
GTATCTCCGGTCATAAATGTGTGAAAAGGTCCGAGTAATTCTTTCTTTCCGCGCGGGTAAAATTCAACCAGTTCCTGAGGGGTAAAACAGGCATGGGTAACATTACAACGGCCTCCACCGGAAACCTTTACTTTTTGAAGTACCTTATCGCTTTTTTCAAGAAGGATGATCTGCAGATCAGGATTTCTTTCAGCCATAGTGATCGCTGTAAAAAATCCGGCAGGGCCTCCGCCGATGATGACTACCTGCTGTTTCAAAGGATCATTTTTTTATAGGGCAGGAGGGTGGGATATCCTTTTTTAATAAAATATTCCGGGGTATCCTCATTTCCTGTTGCCAGAATAAAATCGCCTCCCCAGGCTCCCAGACTTTTGGTCTGGCCGAAATAATCGGGGAAAAGCTTTTTTTGAACCGGTTCTCTTTTGATCACTGAAGCTATGATTTCTTCGTGCGTTGCGAGGATCTTTTCAAAATCGTTTAGTTTTTTACAAGTGATCATTTCCTCTGTGAGGATATCAATTTTCTCCACTACCGGTCTCAGATCTTTTTTTTCAGCTTTGTATTTTTTGATCTCTTTACTGCTGATCTGTTTTTTGTTCAGAAACACAAAGAACAACTGATCTTTAAAATCCGGATTAAAATTCACTTCTTCAACAAGGGGTTCCTCTTCTTTTTTCTGAAAAAGGATGGGAAAATCGTGTTGTGCACAGGCAATGTCATAACCACTTCCGCCAAAGCTTTTGTATAATAAAGTATAAGGATTTACCCGGGCCCATTGCGCAATATTGTTGATCAGGGTTGAGGAAGTACCAAGCCCCCAGTCACGTGGGAAATTTAAGAAAGTTTCCACAAGAGATCCCTGAGTAGGATGTAAAAAGCCGGGGTTCAGAACACGGGTTTCTTTTAATATATTTTGCAGTGTCAAAGCTGTTAACTGATCGGTTTCTTCAGTAAAAGAGAGGTCTTTTAACTTAAAATTACAAGAAAACCAGATCTTACCGTTTTTCTTATAACTCCTCCATTTCAATACAGGATCTTGTATTTTTTCTACCCTGAGTTCTTGTCCGAATTTTACAGGTAAAGCCAATGCTTTTGCACCGTCGAGTACTACATATTCTGCGGTAAGCAATAGTTTTCCGTTGCTGTAAAATTTGTGCATGATCTATACTTTATCTTTATTGTAAAGCGGCAGAATGATAAATGACAATCCGCCAAAGAACAGTACCATCAGTGTTTGAGCGGTCCACATGATCCATCCAAAGGCCAGAGCCGGATTTTCCGGAACATTATAAAGGGTTATTGCACTGGCAACAAATACCGGATAGGTTCCGAGTCCGCCATTGGTAAGAGCCATACTTAAACCACCCACCACAAAACCAACAATAATCGCCCCAAAAGGCAGGTTAGAGGTCTCCGGCAAGGCAAAAGTTACAACATAGAACATCAAAACGTACATCAGCCAGATAAAAAATGTATGGAAAATAAAGGCCCATTTTTTCTTCATCTTGAAGATACTCATCACTCCCTGGATGAGTCCGTTGATAAACTCACGGATCTTTACAATAAAAGGATTGCTTGATTTTTGTATGATCATATAAAAAATGACACCCAGAACAATCAGGCCTCCCATAATATAATAAGAATAACTACTGCTGTTCTCATCATTTTTAAACAGATATCTTGTTAAGAGTTCAGTTTGCAGAAAAAAAGCCGTAGCGATAATTCCGAGTAACATGATCACATCGGCGATTCTTTCAGAAACTATGGTTCCAATGGCCTTTTCTATAGGGATATTCTCATATTTTGAAATGGCTGTAGCCCTTGCGATCTCACCAGCCCGTGGCACGATCAGATTTACCAGATATCCTACCAGCACGGCCATAATGGTATTGGGAAATTTAGGTTTATACCCCATTGGTTCCAGCATATAATTCCAGCGGTATGCCCTGGAAAAATGACTTAAAATACCAAAAAGCAAAGAGAGCATTACCCACCAGTAATTCGCTGTGCGGAATGAGTTCTTGATCGCTTTGATATCTTCAGGAGTGAGTTTGGAAACCGAATACCAGATCAAAAGCAGTCCCAAAGAAATAGGGACTAAGGTAAAGATGATTTTTTTTGTTTTTTTATTCAAGGGGATCAGGTAAGTGAATTATCTTTTTCGTTTGGAAAAACGATTGAAGGCCTGAATTTTTTGGCTTCTTCAAAATCTATCATGGCATAGGAAATGATAATTATGATGTCTCCTTTGGCCACTTTCCGGGCAGCCGGGCCGTTTAGGATGATCTCTCCTTTTTTCCTTTCACCTTTGATTGCATAAGTAACCAGCCGTTCACCATTGTTTACATTAACAATATGAACTTTTTCACCTTCAATTAAATTTGCAGCATCCATCAGATCCTCGTCAATGGTAATACTTCCCACATAATTCAACTCAGAACCGGTAATGCTAACCCGGTGTATTTTTGATTTTACAACTTCAACAAACATTTTTTCTAAAGATCATTTTAGGCTGTAAAGATACTTAATTCAGAGCAATGTTATCAATAAGCCTGATTTTTCCGGCAAAAACAGCAATAAACCCACGGTATTTTTCTCCTGGTTTCTTTGTAGTGACGGGCTTTAGGCTTGAGGCGTCAGCAATTTCAAAATATTCCAGTTCGAGTAATTTGTTTTTTTGAAAGACCTGCTCAACATAAGCTTTAACCTCAGAAATACTACTGTTTTTAAACATTTCTTTTGCCTCGTTAAGTGTTTTAAAAATCTGCGGAGCTTCTTTGCGTTGTTCCTTTGAAAGTCTTATATTTCTTGAACTCATGGCGAGTCCGTCAGGTTCTCTGTATATATCACATCCGATAATGTTAACAGGCAGTTTTTCTGTTTCCACCATTTTTTTAATGATAAGAAGCTGCTGGTAATCCTTTTCGCCAAAATAGGCATTATCCGGCTTTACTATTTCGAGTAATCGTTTAACAACGGTCCCTACTCCGTCAAAATGTCCTTCCCTGAAAAGGCCTTCCATATATTTGTCGAGTCCGGCAAAATTAAATATCTCAGAAGTTGCATTTACCGGGTAAACCTCTTGAACGGAAGGCACAAAAACGATGTTACAATCTACTTTTTCAAGCAAATCAAGGTCGGTATTCAGCGTTCTCGGATATTTATTTAGATCTTCAGCTTTGTCAAATTGTGTAGGATTTACAAATATACTCACTACGGTAAAGTCATTTTCATCATTTGCTCTTTTGATCAGTGAAAGGTGACCTTTATGCAGGGCGCCCATGGTTGGAACAAAACCAATCGTATGGGTTTTGTCTATTTTTGATATATATTTGGTTAGAGTTTCTACCTCTTTGAAAACTATCATAGTTACGTTAAAAAATGTTAATAAGCCTTTGAACTTTGATTTAAGGCCGGAAATTACATATATTTTTCGTAATTTTGCACAATTACAAAATGAAAGGTTGATGAAAGATAAGAGAATACTATATGTTTCTTCTGAATTAGTACCCTATTTACCCGAAAACGATATTTCTAGAATTGCTTTTGACCTGCCTAAGGCTATGCACAGCCAGGGAGTTCAGATCAGGATGTTCATGCCCCGGTTTGGAGTGATCAATGAGAGAAGACATCAGCTGCATGAGGTGATTAGATTATCGGGTATGAATTTGATAATCAATGATTTAGATATGCCTCTGATTATTAAAGTGGCTTCTATTCCTAAAGAAAGGATGCAGGTTTATTTTATTGATAATGAAGATTATTTTAAGCGTAAGGCGGTATTAAAAGATGAGGAAGGAAATCTGTTTGAAGATAATGACGAAAGAGCTATTTTCTTTGCAAAAGGTGTTGTTGAAACTGTTAAGAAGTTAAAATGGGCCCCCGATATTATTCATGTACATGGTTGGTTAGCCTCTCTGGTACCTTTATATATCAGGTCTTATTATAAAAATGATCCGCTTTTCTCGGAAAGTAAGATTGTTACTTCTGTTTATAACGAATCTTTTGACAAATTTGTTAATAAAGAGAACCTTCTTGAAAAGATCAACTTTGATAATATTGATATGGAAAAGCTTGCGGTACTTAAAGAATCCGGTGAGAATTGTATGATGAAGATGGCTATATTGAATTCAGATGCAGTTATCAAAGGAAATAAAGAACTACCTGAAGAACTGGTAAACACAATAGACAGCTTAAGTATTCCGGTACTCGACCATGAACAAAATGAAAACCTATCCGAACTTTATTCTAATTTTTACTTAAACGAAGTATTACAATAATAAAAAATCGAAGATCTTTATGTTAAAAATTTCAGCAGGCATTATTAAAAATGTAGGAATTCTACTTTTGCTTTTTTTTGCCATCTCAGCTTGTGAAAGGGATATTGAAAATATAGGTGTCAACCTGATTGACAATGGTGCATTTAAGGTTGGAGATACGCTTGTTGAAGTGGTTGCCTATAACGTAAATGTAGAAGCTTCAAGGGTTGATAATAATAATCGTAATGCGAGTCCGTTGGCACTACTTGGGGTTAACAGAAATCCTAATTTTGGATATGTAAAAGCCGATATGGTTACTCAGTTGATTCTTCCACCCACAGGAGCGGATTTTGGAGAAAATGCTGTAATAGATCTTGTTGTTCTTGATATCCCTTATTTTTCTACAAAAGATTCTCTCCAAAACGCCTATGATCCGGAAACAGGAGAAGTTATTCTGGATGATGACAGCAATAAAATTAGAGTTCCAAGTTTTACTATCGATTCCATCTATGGAAATCAGGATATTTCTTTTCAGATCAAGGTAAATGAACTGGAAACTTTTTTAAATATGCTCGATCCTGAGGATCCATCTAAAAGAATGGTATATTATTCCGATAAGGAATTCCAGAAAGGAGCTGAATTGTATTTTGGTGATTTTAAACCCAACAGAAATGATACGGTATTGTATGTGGAAAGAAGATTTTTGGATGGTGATCCTTCAACAGTAGATGATATTGATACGATCAAAGCTAAAAACTCAAGTCCTTCCATGAAATTTTATCTTGATAAGCAGTTTTTTAAGACCCGCTTTCTCGACCAGCAAAATGCTCCGTATTTTGATTCAAATGATAATTTTGTTCATTATTTTAAAGGCTTGGTGGTAGAAGCCATAGGTGTGGATGGAAGTTTAATGAATTTGTCACCTATTCGTACCCGAATGACCATTTATTATACACAGGAAGAGATCAAGAATGAAGCAGATGGTGAAGATCTTGACGGTGATGGAATTACCGGGGAAGATGGAGTTACTGTTCATACCAAAAAATCGATAAATTTTAATGCCGGAGGCACCAGTGCAGCCAATTATACAAGGGATTATTCCGGAACACCGGCAGAAAATGCAATAACGAATCCTGATACAAATAATGGTGAAAAAGAACTTTATATTCAGGGAGCTGCAGGTTCAAATGCAATAATCAATTTGTTTACTCCTCAAAGTCTTCAGGAATTGCGTGATAAGAACTATCTGATCAATGAGGCAAATCTGATCCTTAAAGTAGATAAAACCCTGCAAAAAGGCAAAGCACCAAATAAGTTGTTTTTATATAAAAAAAATTCCAATACCATACTTGAAGATTTGCAAGCCAATGGTTTTGATGTGTTTGATGGCAGATTGGTATATGATGATAACGGTGATCCGGATTATTATAAATTCAGAATTACAACGTACATTTCAAAACTGTTGAACGATCCCGACAGAGGGCCTGAACCACTGGTTTTAAAATCGTTTAATCCCACAGACACCCCAAATTTTGAAGAGCATGATTCAATTGTAAAAGATTACAGTTATATACCAAAAGGTGTTATTCTTCACGGAAATCTTCCACAGTCAGATAGCAAGCGTTTAAAACTTCAAATATTTTATTCAAAATAGCGTTATAGGTACATATTAATTATATTTGTTTCAGAAACAAACTCAAACTCAAATAAATTATGTGCGGAATAACCGGTTATATTGGTTATAGGGATGCATACCCTATAATCATAAACGGATTAAAGCGTTTGGAATATCGCGGCTACGACAGTGCCGGAGTAATGCTTTATGACGGAAACAGTATCAATCTCTCCAAAGTAAAAGGAAAAGTAAGTGTTTTAGAAGAAATAGTTCGGGAAAATATTTCCGGCCAGTCTGTTATAGGTATTGGCCATACACGTTGGGCAACCCATGGTATTCCCAACGATCTGAATTCTCACCCGCATCTTTCACAATCGGGTAATCTTGCAATTGTTCATAACGGAATTATTGAAAATTATGCTTCCCTTAGAAAGGAACTAAAAGATCGCGGATATACTTTCAAGTCGGATACCGATACAGAAGTGTTGGTCAATCTGATAGAAGAAATAAAAATTCAGGAAGATGTAAAACTTGGTGAGGCAGTTCAAATAGCTTTAAATCAGGTAGTAGGCGCTTATGCTATTGTGGTTTTCGATAGTGAAAAACCGGATGAAATGGTGGTGGCTAAACTGGGCAGTCCGATCGCGATAGGAATAGGAAAGGATTACAACGAATTCTTTATAGCCTCAGATGCTTCTCCTTTTATTGAATATACCAAGGATGCTATTTATCTGGAAGATGGTGAAATGGCAATCATTAAAAAAGGACGGGAAGTTAAAATTCATAAAATTCAGGATGATGAGGAAGTAGATCCGAACATTCAGCAACTGCAACTCAGCCTGGATCAGATTGAAAAAGGAGGCTATGAGCATTTTATGCTAAAAGAAATCCATGAACAGCCTGAAGCGATAACGGATACGATCAGAGGAAGACTTTTGCCGGAGCAGGGTATTATCAAGATATCAGGATTGGAAAATAACATGAAAAGATTTCTCAATGCCGAGCGAATCATCATTGTGGCCTGTGGAACTTCCTGGCATGCCGGTCTGGTTGCCGAATACACATTTGAAGAATTTGCAAGGATTCCGGTTGAGGTGGAGTATGCTTCAGAATTCCGCTACCGTGATCCGGTAATAACCGAAAAAGATATTGTAATTGCCATTTCCCAGTCGGGAGAAACTGCCGATACACTGGCAGCGATTAAAATGGCTAAATCGAAAGGGGCATTTGTTTTTGGTGTATGTAATGTGGTAGGCTCGTCTATTGCAAGAATCAATGATTCAGGGGTTTATACACATGCCGGGCCGGAAATTGGTGTAGCTTCAACCAAAGCCTTTACTACACAGATTACCGTACTTACATTGATGGCCTTAAGGCTGGCAAGAGCAAAAGGAACGATTACCAGTGCCGATTTCAGGTTGTATTTACAGGAGATGGAACTGATCCCGCAAAAGGTGGCCCAGTTGTTAAAAGTGGATATGCATGTTAAAGAAATAGCTCAAAGATATTTGTTGTCGACCAATTGTTTGTATCTGGGAAGAGGCTATAATTTCCCGGTAGCTTTGGAAGGAGCCTTAAAATTAAAAGAGATCTCATACATCCACGCAGAAGGTTATCCGGCTGCAGAGATGAAGCACGGTCCTATTGCCCTGATTGACGACAGGATGCCGGTAATTGTAATTGCAACCAATAAGGGGCATTACGATAAGATTGTGAGCAATATACAGGAGATTAAATCCCGAAGCGGAAAGATTATTGCCATTGTAACCGAAGGGGATGTTACCGTTAAGGAAATGGCCGATCATGTGATCGAGATTCCGGAAACAGAAGAAGCTTTATCTCCTTTACTAACCACCATTCCGTTACAGCTTTTATCGTATTATATTGCGGTGATGAGAGGTTGTAATGTGGATCAGCCAAGAAACCTGGCTAAGTCTGTTACGGTGGAGTAACATCTGTAAAAAAAATAGAAGTGAGCGTGTAAGTTTCATACGGATGTATTTACCCGCTCATTGTTTTCAAAAAAATGAGAAATTAGGGTTTCATTTTTAATGAAGCCCTGATTTTTACTTTCCGTTAAATTCATTCATGGTATTGTTTATTCCGGCCAGGCCGAAAGAAGGAATGATCTTTGTTATTTTTTCAATACGTTCAGGCAGTATTTTAAGTTCTTCATCTGTCCATTTACCTAAAACATAATCTATCTGTTGTCCTCTTTTGTATTCGCCGCCAATACCGAAACGCAGGCGGGCATAATTTTGGTTTTGAAGGATGTCATTAATGTTTTGAACACCGTTGTGCCCACCGGAGCTTCCTCTGGCTTTGATACGAAGGGTGCCAAAAGGAATATTAACATCATCGGTGATTACCAGAATATTTTCAAGCGGGATCTTTTCCTTTTCCATCCAGTATTTTACTGCTTTACCGCTTAAATTCATATAGGTATTTGGTTTTACCAGGATAAAGGTTCGCCCTTTGAGTTTAAAAGAAGCTATATCGGCCAGTTTTTTGGTTTCGAATTGAAGTTCTTTTTCTTCGGCAAGTTTGTCCAGAACAGAAAACCCGATGTTATGCCGGGTATTTTTGTATTGATCGCCGATGTTTCCGAGTCCGATAATCAGGAATTTTTTCATTTTTTTAATATTTAAACCCTTTTGGGCAAAAAAATATTTTTTGATGCTTTTTGTAAAGCTAATAATTTATAGGTCATTATCAGTTCAACATGTCATTTCATATATTTTTCTAAGTACCCGCTCTCTTTTAAAAATCTTTTGTAATCATCAATATTCAAAATACGATTAACAGCTAATTTTTTATCCTCCATTTTATCAAAATATGCTTTTACAATTTCATAGCCAATCCAATACCCCAGATCGTTTGGCCGTTTGTCTTTTCCGCTGGTTCCGTACAGCCAGTCCTGCAGATCATCTTTATACATTCTTTTAACAAATTCCTTACAGAGCTCGTCTTTATTTTTATTTCCGTAATTATTTGCTTTTAGGTTTCCTTTAATTCCGGTTACCAGTTCGGCAATAAAATCGGCAGAACCCTCTAAAACAGATTGTTGCAATAAATTTGTATTACCCCCTTCCGGCCATTTTTGTTGGAAATGTATTGACTCGTGTATTACCAATTCAGGCAGGTGATCTAATCCGGTTAGTTTTTCTGCACCAATTATTAGTCCGTTTTCAGTAGAAGTGCCTCCGCTGTTATACCGGCCAATAACAAAATAAACAGGAGGGTAGACAGCATAGGGGTACCAGTATTCCAAAGCATAAAAATAGGGTTTGATCAATTTCTCTTTTTCCTTTATCAGCTTTTCAATACCTCTCATTTTTTTATAATCCTGTTTTCTTCTTTGCACCATTGATAACAAAGAATCGGCATTTATGATCCTGTTGGGAATAAAACCCCGGAGTCCGGGACTGCCGTTCCTTATATAATTTTCAAACGGATTGTTCTTTGAATATTCAACAGCATCAAAGGCAGTCCAGAAATTTTTAATATCCCGGGTAATGAATTTTGCCTCTTGCGGATCTTTTGGAAAGCTGTTATTTTGCCCGTATCCATTTATAAGTAAGGCAAAAGACAGAAAGATAAACAGAAATTTATTCATTGATGTTGTTTTTTTAGTTTATAAGTTGCTTTTGCAGGATTGTTTCAGCAAAAATAAAAAAAGCTGCCTAAAAAGACAGCTTTTAAATATGATCTGATAATTATCTTTATTCTGCAGCAGTTTCCTCAGCAGCAGGAGTTGCTCCTTCTTCGCCTTCTACATCTTCATCTTCTTCTTCATCTTCAACAACAGCAACAGCACGTGCCATTCTAACTTGGCATATAACGGTATTGTCAGGGTGAAGGATTGTATATTTATCATTCTGAACTTCAGTTACATAGATTTTATCTCCAATTTTCAGTGTAGAAATATCGGCATTGATAAAATCTGGTAAATTTGCAGGTAAGGCTCTTACTTTTAGTTTTCTGTTAGGGAAACGTAAAATACCACCGGCAATAACACCGGGTGCACTTCCTGTTAATTTAACAGGAATATTCATGGTAATTTCCTTATCTTCAAATAACTGATAGAAATCGATATGGTTAATTCTGTCGGTAACCGGATTAAATTGAATATCCTGCATTACAGCCTCAAACTTGTCGCCATTCTCAAGTTCAATCATTGCGGTATAAACGTTTGGAGTGTAAACCAAGTGCTTAAATGCAATTTCATCTGCTGAAAAGTGAATTGGTTTTTCTCCTCCGTATAATACGCAGGGAACCTTTCCAGCATTACGTAAGGCTTTGGTCGCTGCCTTGCCCACGCTTTCTCTTTGGGATCCTTTGATTGTAATTGATTTCATTGTTTAAATTTAAATTATTATTTAGTTACATTATAAACTTATCGCTGATGGAAGTATTGTTCTGAACTCTGTGCATTACCTCCGCAAATAAGGGCGCGCAAGATACAACTTTTATTTTAGAATTTTCGTGTTTTAACGGAATAGTGTCTGTAACGATCAATTCCTCTAATTTTGAGTTGTTTATGTTCTCATAAGCTTTACCGGATAAGATGGCATGAGTGGCGATGGCGCGTACGCTTAAGGCTCCCTTTTCTATCATCAGATCGGCTGCTTTGGTAAGGGTACCGGCAGTATCAACCATGTCATCAACGATCACTACATTTCTTCCTTTTACATCACCGATCAATTCCATAAAAGAAATTTCATTGGCTTTTTTACGTTGTTTATAGCAGATGACCACTTCACTTTTTAAATATTTTGAGTAGGCATAAGCTCTTTTTGATCCTCCCATATCAGGTGAAGCAACGGTAAGATTCTCAAGTTTCAAATTGTTGACATAAGGTAAAAGTATAGTTGATGCAAAAAGATGGTCAACCGGGATCTCGAAGAATCCCTGAATCTGATCCGCATGTAAATCCATTGTGATTACACGGGTGGCACCGGCAGCCTGTAATATTTTTGCTACCATCTTGGCGGCAATAGGTACCCGAGGTTTGTCTTTTCTGTCTTGTCGCGCCCATCCAAAATACGGGATAACTGCTGTAATATGACGTGCTGAGGCTCTTTTGGCAGCATCAATCATCAGTAACATCTCGGTCAGGTTATCTGAGGGAGGGTTGGTAGATCCGATAATAAAAATTCTTCTTCCTCTGATCGATTCTTCGAAGGAAACCTGAAATTCACCATCGCTAAAGATATTCTTTTTAGAAAGACCAAGTTCAATACCATATTCGTCAGCTATTCTTTGGGCGAGGATGGTACTTTGGGAGCATGCAAAGATTTTAGGATTTGGGACTTGTAAACTCATTTTAAATAACTGTAAATTAGAGAGTTGAAAAATAATGTAATTTATGCCCCAAAATTAGTTAATTTATTTTGATGAGAAACCAAATAAATTGATAAAATTCTTACAGAAAAGGATATTATCTTTTGCTTAAAAATATATATATTTGCACTCCCGAAATTTTACCTTTATAGGTGTATTAAAAAGGGGAAAGTTTCAAAACCTGTAGACTATATTTTGGAAAAATACTGGAAATCAGGAATTGGAAAAGAAAAGCTCAGGAAACTGAGAGATGTTCATAAATAAGCCTTGATGGCGGAATTGGTAGACGCGCTGGATTTCTGGCAACAGAGTGCGGGTTCGATTCCCGCTCAAGGTACAAGAGGGGATATGTTAAGTCATATCCCTATTTTTATAAAAAAAGCATTAGAGATGTACTACGTTTATATATTGTATTCTCCGGGATTTGACACATATTATATTGGGCAGACCAATGAATTGGAGAAACGATTAAAGCGTCATAATTCAGGATACGTCAAGTCAACAAAACCTTACAGGCCATGGGAGATGGTTTATTATGAATCATTTGAAACTCGTTCTGCAGCGATGCAAAGAGAGCATAAGTTGAAATCCTGGAAATCGAAAGAGAAGTTGAGAGAATTGGTAGCTGCGTCCCGATAAGATCGGGATTCTGGCAACAGAGTGCGGGTTCGATTCCCGCTCAAGGTACAAGAGGGGATATGTTAAGTCATATCCCTATTTTTATAAAAAAAGCATTAGAGATGTACTACGTTTATATATTGTATTCTCCGGGATTTGACACATATTATATTGGGCA
>QNYL01000059.1 GCA_003973375.1 Flavobacteriia bacterium | reverse complement strand
CGTTCCCTCTTCTTTGAATTAATTTTCAGGATTAAACATTTATTTCTCTTTATTTTAAATTTATTCTACTTTTATTACTGCCTTTTAATTTTGTAAATGAAATTCTTAAAAAATAAAAAAAAGATCCAAAAGGAGACCAAAGGAACCCAGTGTTTAAATTGTGGTCATAAACTGAGTCTGGAGGAGAACTTTTGTCCGAATTGCGGACAGGCAAATGATATCAGCCGGATCAGCCTGAAGCATCATTTCTCAGAATATTTATCGGGTTTCTTTTCATTTGACAACCGGTTCTTTAAAACTATAAAACCACTTTTATTTAAACCCGGAAAAGTAACGAGGGAATTCATTGAAGGAAAAAGAACCAAGTACGTTAATCCCTTTCAGATGTACCTGCACATTACCATCATATTTTTTCTGATAATCGGCCTTTTTAATACAATTGATAAGTATGAAGATGTTGACCAGAAAGCAATTGTAATCAAAGAGCAGGAAAAAATTCAGGTAATCGATTCTCTAAAGAAAGAAATTGCCAGTGCTAAAACAAAAGATTCCATATTGATAAAAAAACATCAACTGGATCTGAATTTTAGTTTCGGCTCTGACTCCGATACTTTAAAAAAAGATATTGATAAAAACAGTATAAATGAGAAACTGGAAAGATTTATGAAATATGACAAAGAACATAAAGATTATTCAATCCCAAAAGCATTAAATGAACTGGGATATAAAGATTCTGCCTGGAATATTTTTTACTTCAATAAGGCCAAAGACCTTAACAAGTTTTTTTCGGGAGATTCCGATTTTATAAAATCCTATGCCAATAACTTTATCTCTAAAATATCAATTGCATTATTCTTTCTCCTGCCCTTTTTTACACTGATCGTAGCACTGTTTTACCTAAAAAGTGACTACAATTACAGCGAACATCTGGTTTTTGTTTTTCATGTCCAGACCGTTTTTTTTATTATGCTTAGTATTTTAATTCTCTTTGACAGGATTTTTGATACCGATTTCGGAATGATTGTATTTTTTATTCTCTTTCTTTTTTATTTATACAAAGCCTTAAGAAATTTCTTTAAAGAAGGAAGGCTGATCACTTTTATCAAATTTTTAGTACTCAACCTGCTCTATAGCATCGTTGCCATTGCCGGCCTGATTATTGTAGCCTTTATTGCCTTTATGATCTGATATTCAATTGATCTCTTCATAATCCATTTGAACTTCCTCTTCTGTTTTATACACCTGAGTAATGCTTACTGTTCCTACTTCAGGCCTTTTCATCAGCACATCAATTTCAGGATTACCAGTACCTGCCCTGTGATGAAACTGAAGAATATTTTGTTTTTGTTTTTTAAGATCGGAATTTTGAGTTTTTGTGTCCTTCAGCCAGGTATTAAACCAGTCTTTTCTCATTTTTTTCATTTCATCAGAATACAAAGTTGAAGAAGACCAGATATAAGGTTTATTCGACAGGATCTTTAGATGCTTTGTTTTCCCGTCCCAAACAAATTCAAAAAGAAATAATTTAAAATCCCACTCTACAATAACCAGTGTAAACGGCTCTACATTTTCCAGATCAATCGTTTTACAGGCCCGTGTAATATCATCGGCTTTAAGCAGATCTTTTACAATAATCCCCCTGCTTTTAGCATATTGATCCTTTTGCTGATGCTTCTTAAATCCACCATTGAGCAAACAGATCAGTCTTTTCTTATCACTAATTCCGATCCAGGTGCCTCCGGCCTGTCCGTCTTTAGGATATATTAAGGCTGTTTCCTCTTCAATATATTTTTGGGGAGTCTCTGCTTTTTTCCTTGCAAAAGGTACATCTCTGCTCGAAGTTAAGATAAAATCGCCGTTATCAAACGGCAGGAAAGTTACTGTACACATGTTAATTTTTTAAGGCATTAATAATTATTGTTAAATATGTCATAATTAAATTAAGAACTTTACTATTTTAAAGACAATTATTTTAAAAATTCTTATCTTAGCGCATTCAAAAATAGTAGAATCAAACTTAAATAAAAAACAAATGGCAAACGGATTTTTTAAAGTACCTAAAGCAGTTAACGAGCCTGTCAGAGCTTATGCTCCGGGAAGCGTTGAACGCGAAAATTTACTGGCGATGTACCACAAGATGTACAATGAGAAGGTAGATATTCCTGCTTACATCGGAAGTGAAGAAATTCGTACCGGAAAGACCGGTACAATTCATCCTCCGCACGATATCAACCACACACTTGGTGAATTTCACCTGGCAGACAAAGCACATATTGAAAAAGCGGTTGAAGTAGCACTGGAGGCAAGAAAAAAATGGTCGGAGACTCCCTGGGAAGAAAGAGCTGCAATTTTCTTAAAAGCAGCCGATCTGCTGGCAGGACCTTACCGCGATAAACTGAATGCTGCCACCATGCTGGCACAATCGAAAAATGTTCATCAGGCCGAGATCGATGCCGCCTGTGAGTTGATAGATTTCTTTAGGTTCAATGTAGAATTTATGCAGGAAATTTACAGCAATCAGCCTATTTCCTCACCGGGAATATGGAACAGAATGGAATACCGTCCGCTGGAAGGTTTTGTTTATGCCATCACTCCTTTTAACTTTACATCCATTGCAGGAAACCTGCCTGCTTCTCCAGCGTTGATGGGTAATGTTGTGATCTGGAAACCTGCAAGAACTCAGGTTTACTCAGCCAATATCATCATGCAGCTGTTTAAGGATGCCGGCTTACCGGATGGTGTGATCAATATGGTTACCGGTAAATCAAGTATGATCACTGAAGTTGTAATGAATCATCCGGAATTCTCAGGTGTTCACTTTACAGGATCCACTCCCGTATTTAAGAGCTTCTGGAAACTTATCGGAAATAACATCACCAATTACCGTTATTATCCGAGAATTGTTGGTGAAACCGGAGGAAAGGATTTTGTTTGGGCGCACCCATCAGCCAATGCCGGAGAAGTGGCTACTGCTCTTGCAAGAGGAGCTTTTGAATATCAGGGACAAAAATGTTCGGCTGCTTCAAGAGCTTATATTCCCGAATCTATGTGGGAGGAAGTGTTTAAATTACTGAAGACCGATCTGGAATCCATGAAAATGGGAAGCCCTGAAGATCCTTCTAACTTTATCAATGCGGTAATAGACAGAGCCTCTTATGAGAACCTTACCGGATATATTGAAAGAGCCAAAGAAGATAAGGATGCTGAAGTAGTCATCGGTGGTACTTTTAGTGATGAAAAAGGATATTTTATCCGTCCGACAGTGATTCTGACCACTAATCCGCATTATGTAACCATGGAAGAAGAATTGTTTGGCCCTGTGCTTACCATCTATGTTTACAAGGATGAGGAATGGGAAGATACCCTGGAAGTTCTGGATAATACGAGTCCGTATGCACTTACCGGTGCGATCTTTAGCGGTGACAGATATGTAATTGATCTGGCTACTAAAAAACTGGTGAATTCTGCAGGTAATTTCTATATCAACGATAAACCTACCGGTGCCGTTGTAGGTCAGCAACCTTTTGGTGGTGCCCGAGGTTCAGGAACCAATGATAAGGCCGGATCTGTTTGGAACCTGTTAAGATGGGTATCCAACAGAACGATCAAAGAAACCTTTGTTCCACCTACGGATTACCGTTATCCTTTTTTGGGTGAATAAACTGTGAATATTATAAATAAAAAGCCTTCTCGTTTTGAGAAGGCTTTTTTATTTGTTCAATCTTTAAAATCTATAAGAATTTAAAAGAATTGATTTAATCATATTTTTAAATTCATTATCCGGCCTGCATGTCTTCAGCTCCCGGCAATAGGCCCACAAGTTTCTGCGGATCGTGAATAAGAACGGGAATATGCTGAGGACAAATATAAAAATGAGTATCCTGATAAAAGAATTTTGTTACAGGTACTTCATTGTGATCTCTTTTACAAACCAAACATGTTTTTTTGTTTTCCATAAGTATAAAATTTATTAGTTACCCGCAAATCTACTGTTTTCAAACAATAAAATAAATTTTATAAATGTGAAATTTTAAAATATAACCTAAAAATTAGGTATAGATAGATTAATAGTAGTATCTTTGCAGCTTAAATTATATTTTTATTAAAATGAATACAGGTACAGTAAAATTTTTCAATGATACCAAAGGATTTGGTTTTATCATTGAAGACGATTCAAAAAGAGAATACTTTGTACACGTTTCTGGGTTGATTGATGAGATCCATGAAGGTGACAACGTTGAATTTGAATTAACAGAAGGAAAAAAAGGATTAAACGCAATAAATGTAAAAGTAATTTAATATTTATTTCTTAAACTTTTAGGATGAATAAAGCTCGCTTTTAGCGGGCTTTTTTTATACGCCAAACTCAGGGCTTACTTTATAGGAATGTGCACCACTTTCTTGGTCTCAAAAAAATCTTCTTTAAAAAAATCGGACAAGTTATAGATCTCAGCTTTCGGGAAATTTTTCAGCTCTTCGGTAAGATCTCCTCCTTTTAAATAAAGTATCCCGTTTTTGAGCTCATGCTGTTGCTTTTTAGCGATCTTTTTACGTGTCCATTTTACAAAATCATCCATTCGGGTAACCGCTCTGCTAACAATAAAATCAAACTCTCCTTTTACATTTTCAGCCCGGATATGTTCTGCCTTGACATTCTCTAAAGAAAGTGCTTCGGCTACAGCTTTTACCACTTTTATTTTCTTACCGATAGAATCTACCAGATAAAAATTAGTCTCGGGGAAGAGAATTGCCAGTGGAATTCCCGGAAAACCTCCGCCGGTTCCAATATCCAAAATCTTCGATCCCGGTTTAAATTCCTGTACCTTAGCTATTCCTAAAGAATGCAAAACATGTTTTACATACAACTCATCAATATCCTTACGGGAGATCACGTTGATCTGTTCATTCCATGTTCTGAACAGTTCTTCTAAACTTTTAAACCTCTTGATCTGCTCTTCTGTAAGTCCTGAAAAATATTTTAATATAAGCTCCATTTTGAATGTTTAATGCAAATGTACAACGAAAAAAATATTAGTATTTTGACAAAAAAACGAATTTACATTTAAAAAACCATTAAATTTGCATACAATCATTACATATATATTAAATTAAACAAAATTCTTAATGCAAGAGGTAAAATTTCTGACAAGAGATAAGACTAAATTTTTCAGAACACTTAACAAACGAGTAAACAATTATTTTAAAGAAAATAACATAAAAAAAACCGGAAACTGGAAACTGTACACCAAAGCGATTATTATGTTCGTGCTTTTCCTGATTCCCCTGATTCTGATCCTGACGGTAGAAATGCCTGACTGGGCAAGATTACTGCTCACCGTTGTAATCGGTATCGGTATGGCCGGAGTAGGCATGAATGTGATGCACGATGCTAATCACGAATCCTTTTCAACAAAAAACTGGGTAAACAAGCTGATGGGAAGCAGTATTTACATCCTTGCCGGAAATGTGTACAACTGGAAAGTTCAGCACAATGTTCTGCACCATACTTATACCAATATTCAGGGACTTGATGAGGACATCGATGCGGGCAGGATCATCCGATTTTCAAAACATTCCAAATGGCTGAAAATTCATAAATTCCAGAAGTATTATTCCATATTTCTATATGGTTTACTTACCATCAACTGGGCCATTACAACCGATTTTAAGCAAATGCACAGTTATTTAAAAAGAAAATTATCTTACGGGCCTTTTCCAAAACCGGCAAAACAATGGTCAATTCTGGTAATCAGTAAGATCATCTATTATTCTTTATGGATTGTTCTTCCCATACTGGTTTTAGATATAGCCTGGTGGAAAGTACTTATCGGATTCTTTGTAATGCATTATACCGCAGGAATGATCTTAAGTGTTACATTCCAGCTGGCACATGTGATGCCAAATACAGATATGCCATTACCTGATAAAGATGGTAATATGAATCATACCTGGGCGATTCATCAATTGTTCACCACTTCTAACTTTGCTCCCAACAATAAATTTGTTGAATTTTATACCGGAGGGCTGAACCATCAGGTGGAACACCATATCTTCCCGCATATTTCTCATGTTCATTATAAGAATATCTCTAAGATCGTTCGGGAAACTGCTAAAGAATTCAATTTACCTTACCACGAGTATAAAACCATGACCGGCGCATTCATAGAGCATTTTAAACAATTAAATTATCTGGGAACACACCCCAAGATCGCTTAAAAACACTGAGATGTCATATCCGTTATCCAACAGAATTAAAAATATGCCGGTGTCACAAACTTTGGCAATGGCGGCCAAAGCCAGAGAATTAAAAGAAGCAGGCAAGGATATTATCAGCTTAAGTCTGGGAGAACCCGATTTTCATGTGCCTGATTTTGTTAAAAAAGCTGCAATTCAGGCTATTGAAGATAATTATAATTCTTATTCTCCTATCAACGGATATCTTGATCTGAGACAAGCCATCTGTAAAAAATTTAAAAGAGATAACGGACTTATTTATAAACCTGAACAAATCGTTGTTTCCACCGGAGCTAAACAAGCATTGGCAAATGCTGTTTTAATTTTGCTCAACCCTGGGGATGAAGTACTTTTACCGGCACCTTACTGGGTAAGCTACTCAGCCATCGTTACCCTGGCAGAAGCAAAATGTATTGAGATCCCAACAACTGTTGAAACCGATTTTAAAATTACCCCGGAACAACTTGAAGCAGCCATAACGCCAAAAACAAAGCTGATCTTTTTCAATTCTCCCAACAATCCCAGCGGAATGGTTTATTCTGAAGAAGAATTTAAGGCTCTGGCGAAAGTTCTTGAGAAATATCCTGATATCTTTATCATCTCTGATGAGATTTATGAACATCTTAATTTTGATACCCGCAGTTTTAGTTTTGCCGCCATTGAAAGCATGTATAACCGTACCATCACTATCAACGGGGTTTCAAAGGCATTTGCCATGACCGGATGGCGTATGGGATATATGGGAGCTCCCGAATGGATCGCTAAAGCCTGCGCTAAAATTCAGGGACAAATTACTTCCGGCGCCAATTGTATTTCACAAAGAGCTACAATTGCCGCACTTGAAGCTCCTGTTTCCAGCATTCAATATATGATTGATGAGTTTAAGGAACGCAGGACGCTTATATTGGATCTGCTCGGCAAGATCAAAGGGTTTAAAACAACAAAACCTCAGGGTGCTTTTTATGTTCTACCAAATATTTCTTACTATTTTGGTAAGACCATCAAAGGACAAAAGATCAATAATGCCTATGATTTTTCTTTGCTTTTACTTGAAAAAGCCAATGTGGCTACCGTTACCGGAGTAGCTTTCGGCGCTCCAAACTGTATACGCATCTCTTATTCTGCCTCGCAGGATAATATCAGGGAGGCTATGCGAAGGATCTCAGAACTTTTAAATTCCTAACATTTACAAATATTTCAGATTATGAGTTACAAAGTGACTTTTCCAACACGTTGGGCCGACTTTGACCCCAATAACCATATGCGACACTCTGCTTACAATGATTATGCCGCTGAGGCCAGAGGACGCTATTTTAAAGAATTCGGTTTAACACTGGCACAGTTCAACAAACAAAATATCGGACCTATACTTTTTAGTGAAAATACACGCTTTTTTAAAGAAGTAGGCGTTGGGGAAGATATTAGTGTTGAACTGTATGTAAAAGGGCTCTCGGAAAATGGAGAACGGTTTAAGTTCGATCATAAGATCTTTAAAGAAGATGGTTCCCTTGCCGCAAAAATAGAGATCTACGGCGCATGGCTCGATCTGAAAAAACGAAAATTAACCACACCACCAACAGAGATCCTGGAGATCCTGAATAAACTGGATAAAACTGAAAACTTTGAGATCATCCCTGTTTCACTAACTAAATAGTGTCTGTCCATAAAGTCATCGAATTGAAAAAATAATTTTTTTGAGTACTTTTGCAGAAGTAAATCATTGAAATGAAAATAAAAAACATCACATATTCTAATCTTTTTAAGATCAAAGGATTCCTTTTCGGATTTCTCTTTTTGTTTCTTTTTTCCTGTGATGATTCGGGAACTCCTGATAAATCTGTAGAACCCAAATTCAATTATCTTCCAAAATCCACTACCGGTGCTGTTGTTAAGCACAAATATTATAGCCTCTCATATTTTGAAAAATACGAACAAGCGGAATGGGTTGCCTATGAACTCATAAAAGATCATATTGTATATATTCATCTGGATCGCCCTTATTTTGAACAGGATCCACTGGTAAAAACAGGCTCTGCCGACTGGGTAAACTATAAAAATTCCGGTTATACCAAAGGGCATTTGTTACCGGCTGCCGACCGGAAATTCAATATTACCGCTTATAATGAAACCTTTTTAACTTCAAATATATCTCCTCAGACCTATGAATTCAATTCAGGTATCTGGCTGGTTCTTGAAGAACAGGTGAGAAAATGGGCAGAGCGTTATGACCAGCTTTATATCGTTACAGCCGGTGTTCTAAAACCCGGATTAGAAACTATTGGTTATGAGGACGTTGCCGTGCCGGAATATTTTTACAAAGTGATCCTTGATTATAAAAAGCCTGAGATCAAAGCCATTGCTTTTTTAATTCCGCATGAAGATTTCAACAGGCCTCTTACTGATTTTGTAATCAGTATTGATGATTTGGAAGAGATTACTCATATCGATTTCTTTCCGGAACTACCGGATGATCTGGAAAATAAACTGGAAAGTTCCTCTGATTATTCCAAATGGAAATTTGATGAGATCAATATTGATTTTTAACGTTTTAGAATCAGTATATACTTTAATAAAATATCAGGCTAAAGATTATCCAGACTGTAGAAAGCTCCTTTATTTTCCTTTCTTGCCATAGAATATTTTACGATCAGATAAGAGACCGCATTCAGGTTTCTCAATTCACAGATCTGTGGTGACAATTTTGATTTAGCATAGGCTTTCTCTGTATCCTGGTAAAGATAATTCAAGTGATCCAAAGCCTTTTCCAAACGTTCATCAGATCTTACAATCGCAACCAGATCGGTCATGATATTCTGAATGGTCTTTCGGTTATGTGAGATCAGCACCTTCTCTTTAGGTACAGTGGTTCCCTCCTCATTCCACTCAGGGATCTCCACATTTTCATCAAATTTCATATCTTTTCTGTTAACAGAAATCTCCTCTGCGATCTTATCTCCGTAAACCAAAGCTTCCAGAAGTGAATTCGAAGCAAGCCTGTTGGCCCCATGAAGCCCTGAACGGGAACACTCTCCGCAAGCAAAAAGATTGTTGATCGAAGTATATCCTTTCTTATCGATTACAACACCTCCCATCATATAATGGGCAGCCGGAACCACAGGGATATAATTTTCGGCAATATCAATTCCTATACTCTTACATTTTTCATAAATATTAGGAAAATGCTTGATAAAAGCATCCATATCAAGATGTGTACAATCCAGATATACATATTGATCTCCCGTTCTGATCAGTTCACTGTCAATTGCTCTTGCCACAATATCACGTGGAGCCAGTTCAGCTCTTTCATCAACATCCAGCATAAAGCGTTTTCCTTCTTTATTGCGCAAATAAGCTCCAAATCCCCTAACCGCTTCCGAAATGAGGTATGCCGGACTTACGCCAGGCTGATACAGAGAAGTAGGATGAAACTGAACAAATTCCATGTCGGCAATTTTAGCCTTGGCCCTATAAGCCATTGCTATTCCATCTCCCGTAGCAATCACAGGATTGGTAGTTGCCGCATATACCTGGCCGCTACCTCCTGTAGCCAGAACCGTAGTGGTAGCCAGAAAAGTATCGATCTTGTTGTTCTTTTCATTTAAAATATAGGCGCCGTAACAATTGATGTTATCTTTAGTGAATTCTTTATTCAAAACATGGTGGTCTGTGATCAGATCAATAACAAAATGATAATCAAGCAGGGTAATATTAGGTATAGCTTTCACCTGTTCCAGTAAGGTCTTTTCAACTTCATATCCGGTAATATCCTTATGATGCAAGATTCTGTTGGTTGAATGTCCTCCTTCCTTTCCAAGATCGAGCACTCCTCTGATCTTTTGATCAAAATCGGCTCCCCATTCGATCAGTTGCCTCATACATCTCGGTGCTTCCTCTACCACCATTCTTACTACCTTCGGGTCGCTGATATAATCTCCGGCCACCATGGTATCTTTAATGTGATCTTCAAAGGAATCCAGTTTATCCCAAACGGCTGCTATTCCGCCCTGAGCGTAGCGTGTATTCGACTCACTTTTTTCTGTTTTTGTAATAACATAAACCTTTTTTTCAGGCAGAGCCTTAGCTGTTTTAATGGCTGTTGTTAATCCGGCTACTCCCGAGCCCAAAACCAGCACATCAGATTTGTAAATACTCATCTTATTTTCTTGAGGAAATTTCTAACATTTTTTCAATTGGAATCAATGCTTTTTTTCTAACATTTTCAGGTACCTGAACTTCAGGCAATTCATGTTTCATACATAAATACAATTTTTTCATGGTATTCATTTTCATGTACGGGCATTCGCTGCAGGAACAGCTTGCATCCTCAACCGGTGCAGGAATAAAAGTCTTATCAGGAGCTTCTTTTCTCATTTTATGAAGGATACCCGCTTCAGTAGCCACAATAAATTCTTTTGCCGGACTGTTTTTAACGTAGTTAATCATCCCCGAGGTTGAGCCCACATATTCGGAAGCTTTTAATATATAATCGGGTGATTCCGGATGTGCAATGATCTTTGCCTTAGGATTTTCTTTATGGGTTTCAATCAGCCTGTCGATAGAAAAAGCTTCGTGAACCACACAGGCTCCATCCCAGATCATCATGTCTCTTCCGGTTTCTTTTTTGATCCACGCCCCTAAATTTCTATCGGGAGCAAATAAAATAGGCTTATCTTCAGGAACCGATTCCACAATTTTCTTGGCATTGGAGGAAGTACAGCAAATATCACTGATGGCTTTTGCCTCCGCAGAAGTGTTGACATAAGTAATTACGGTATGATCCGGATATTTATCTTTCATTGCCTGCAGGTCATTTGCAGGACAGGATTCTGCCAAAGAGCAACCCGCATTCAGATCAGGTAAAACCACTTTTTTTTCAGGGTTTAAGATCTTAGCTGTCTCAGCCATAAAATGCACTCCTGCAAAAACGATCATTTCTGCATCTACCTCAGCGGCTTTATAGGACAACTGAAGGCTGTCACCAACAAAATCAGCAATATCCTGAATCTCAGGCTCCTGATAATAGTGTGCAAGAATTACTGCGTTCTTTACTTTTTTAAGTTTTTTGATCTCTGCAACATAGTCTATATCGGAAGAAGTATCTATGTCCAGAAAACCCTTTTCCTGAAGTTCCTTTTTTGCTTTTTCTAAATCCATTCTGTAACGTAAATTTTAAGAATTACAAATTTACAGTTTTTTTTCAGATAAAAAGGAATCTGATTTCTAATCGTTTTTTGACTATGTATTTTGGCTTTTTTTATCTTCTTTGATATTGTTTCTTCTAAGATTTTTTTCCAGTTCTAAAAGAAAAACTCTAAATTCAAGGGAATAGATTTTCAGGATATATTCTATCTGACTCTTTTTCATATAAGGCAATTTTTTTATATTTTTCCAATAAATAGCAATCCGAAATAAATAACGCTAAATGTTTTAGTTTATTATTCTTATACCGGATTTTAAAATTGCCTTCTGAACAATCAGTCTCCTAACTCTTTGATCTTAAATCTTTCCAGTTCAGCAGGGGTATGTTCTCTTTTCATGATCTTTTCTATCTCCTGAACAATATCCGGATGCTCACCTGAGACATCTTTTTCCTCTGTCGGATCATCTTTCAGGTTATAGAGCTCGATCTTCATATTTCCTTTAAAGATATTTTTTCT
>QNYL01000245.1 GCA_003973375.1 Flavobacteriia bacterium | reverse complement strand
CTTTAAAGTTATCAAAACCAACTGCCAAAGCAATAGACAAGCCTACGGCACTCCATAAAGAATATCTTCCGCCTACCCAGTTCCACATGGTAAAAATGTTATCCCCGGAAATACCAAATTCTTTAACTTTTTCAAGATTTGTGGAAACTGCCACAAAATTATGCTGTACATCTTTTTCTTCCGCTTTTTTCAGGAACCACTTTTTGGCTGTTGTAGCATTGGTAATGGTTTCCTGAGTGGTAAAGGTTTTTGAAACAATAACAAATAAAGTGGTTTCCGGATCAAGTTGATGCAGGATCTCGTAAACATGATCGCCATCTACATTGGAAATAAAATGTGTCTTTAAATGATTTTTATAAAACTGCTGTGATTCCACAACCATTCTCGGACCCAGATCAGAACCACCGATACCAATGTTTACCACATCTGTAATTGATTTCCCGGTATATCCTTTAAAATTACCCGAGATCACTTTTTGTGAAAAACCTTCCATTTTCTGAAGGGTTTCTCTTACTTCGGGCATGATGTCCTTTCCGTCAACAAAGATCTTATTATTCTTCTGGTTTCTTAAGGCTGTATGCAACACCGCACGATCTTCTGTTACATTGATCTTATCTCCGGAAAAATATTTTCCAATGGCATCTTGTAGTTCAGACTCTTCAGCGAGCTTTACCAAATATTCCATCGTTGCATCATCAACTCTGTTTTTAGAATAATCCAGGCTAAAATCTTCAAAATTCAATGTGTATTTCTCCTTTCTGTCCGGATCTTGCCTGAAATACGATTTCATCGGGATATCCTTTATCTTTTCAAAATGATTTTTTAGATTTCTAAAGGAGTTTGTTTTTGTTGGATTGATGTTTTTTAATGGCATAGTTAAGTTATTTTAATGATTTGATCCTGAAAAGAAAAACTTATTGTTTTTCTGCAGTATCTTCAGGATAATTGATCGGAATTTCGTCAAGTTGTTCCTTTAAAGGTTTTATATAATTGAGATAATCTTCTTTTAGACTTTTTTTAATCGGGGCTGCTGATGGTAATTTTTCCCTTAACGGATCTACCTGTTTCCCGTTCTTCCAGAACCGGTAGCAAACATGAGGGCCATTGGTGTTTCCGGTCATACCGATCCATCCTATTACCTGACCCTGTTTTACATAATCTCCCTTTTTAACAGCGCGTTTTTTCATATGCAGATACTGCGTGGTATAAGTGGCATTATGTTTTATTTTTACATAATTACCATTCCCTCCCCAATAGGTTGAAGCGATCACGGTTCCGCTGGCAGTACTGTGAATGGGAGTTCCGATAGGCGCTGCAAAATCGGTTCCTTTGTGCGGACGAATCCGGTTACCATACAGTTTTATCCTTCTTCTCAGATTATAGCGTGATGAGATGCGGAAAGAACCGTATTTTAAAGGTGCTTTCAAAAATTTTCTACGCAGGGTTTTCGCTTTTTCATCGTAATAATCGCTGATATTCTTTGTAGAATCAGTTACAAAATTAAAAGCGTATAAAGGAACGCCTTTATGTTCAAAATAGGCCGCTTTGATCTTGCCAACCCCTACAGAAACCGAATCGTCAATAAATTTTTCTTCATAAATGAGTTTGAACTTGTCTCCTTTTTGTAAATGGAAAAAGTCTATCGTCCAGGCATAGATATCACCCATATCCAGCGACAGCATATAGTTTAACTTTTGTTTTTCCATCGCTTCGGTAAGAGAAGATTCAATAACTCCCGATCCGGTGCGGGTAACCGTTCTAACTGCTTTATGAATATATTTTGTTTGAACCGAATCGGAAAAATCAATGATCAGATAATCAATTTTATTCTGTTCATAGATAAATACCTGTGCTTTTTCGGTGGAATCCTTTTTTGCCAGAATGGTATAAGGTTTTCCGGCGCGTAATTTTCTAATATCAAAAGTATCCCTTACTGTAGCAGCAATTTTATAGATCTCAGGATAGGGTATATGATGCCTGTCGAGGATCTCACCAAAACTTTCCCCTGATTTTATTGTGTCACGAATAACCTTATAATCATTTAAAATATAACCTAATTCTTTTACGATCTTCGGTTTGACCTCTTCTGTAATTTTTTCATCTGTTTTTCCTTCATCAATCTTGTTTTTTTTACAGGACTGCAGTGATAAAAAAACAAGAGCAACTATAAATATCTTTTTCATCAAACGATCTCATTTTACAAATAATCTGCAAATCTATTGATTTTACTATAGAAAACGCATGATTTTTAGTTAAAAAACAAGGGGAAGTCTGTAGGAAATATTCTTCACTTCCTGAAGCTCAAATTTAACCGATCCTACCAGTATGGCAGCTTTTATCTTTACCGGAATTTTTGCCGCATCATCGGTAAACCATACCAAAACACCTTCCTGATCGCTAAAAACCCTGCCTTCTTCTACCAAAGGCTTAAAAACAAGAGTTCTTATCTTTCCAAATTTGGTTCTGATAATCTCTTTTCCAACATATTGAAGCTCTATCAGATTCATCCTGTCATCGTAGAATAAATTAATCTTTATAATTTCTCCTATTTTCAGATCTGTAAAGTCGAGATTTCTGAAATGATAAAAAGCCGAAAGCATATCAAAGGCATTTGGATCTAAAGGGAAAATATTTTCCCTCCTGTTCTTATGATCTACAACTTTTGCTTTAAGATTGTCAAAATCAAAAAAGATCTCTTTATCCTTGGTATAACCTCCCTCCCGGATTTTACGGATAAACCGTACCGGTTTCAGAGTTTTTTTATCAAAATACGACTGGTAGTCGTCTTCTACAGAGAAAAAAACATCGACTACTCCTGTTGACCAGCCTCTGCCTTTGATATGATATAATTCCTGATTGTTTTTGTATGTTTCTTCCAGTTGAAGTGAAGCAAAACCTGCATTCAGTAATCCATAACTGACCTTATACTTTAAAAATTCTCCGCTATGAAAAGCTTCTTTACGATCCTGTGAAAAAGCAATGGAATAAATAAATAAAAAAATAAAAAACAGCTTCTTCACTTTAAAAATACATTCAACAAAATATGATTATCCTTATGGCAAATATAGAAAAACTGCCTTTAAAAAAATAAAGGCAGTTTAAAAAAAAATTTATTACCGATCATTTCTTAAACTTGTGAATACCATCCTTCAACCAGGCCAGGTAGGCCTCAATATCAGGGTTGTATGCGGTATGTTCATTCAGATTGTTCCCTTCGTGATCCAGCAATACATAATAGGGCTGTGCATTGGCCTTGTATTTTGAGATCTGGAAATCACTCCATTTGGCACCGATATATTTAATCTTTCTTCCGTTTACCTTTGAAGTGTATTGTTCGTTTTCCGGCAGTGGTCTCTTATCATCTACATATAAGGAGATCAGTACAATATCATTTTTCAATACCTGCAATACTCGTGGATCCGACCATACTCTGGCTTCCATCTTCCTGCAGTTTACACAGGCCCAGCCTGTGAAATCGAGCAATACCGGTTTGTTTACCTTTTTAGCATAGGCCATCCCCAGATCATAATCGTTAAAGGCTATAATATCATGCGGACCTAAATGTGCATGATCGGGTATTTCTCCGTTAGATAGACTTTCCCCTCCTCCAAGTTTGGTAAATCCAACTCCGTAAGGGGCTTCACTGTAATTCATCGGCGGTGGAAAACCACTGATCATTTTTAATGGAGCTCCCCAAAGACCGGGAATCATGTAAATGGTAAAGGCCAGAACAACCAGTCCTAAACTAAGTCTGCCCACTGAAATATGGTCGAGATCAGAATCGTGTGGTAATTTGATCTTTCCGAAAAGGTATAATGCTAAAACACCAAATACGGTTATCCATATCGCGATAAAAACTTCTCTTTCGAGCCAGTGTGCCTGTAATACCAGATCGGCATTGGATAAGAACTTAAAGGCTAAAGCGAGTTCTAAAAAACCTAAAACTACTTTTACCGTATTGAGCCATCCTCCCGATTTTGGCAGTGAATTCATCCATCCAGGGAAAGCTGCAAACAAGGCAAAAGGTAAGGCAATAGCCAGTGAGAAACCAAACATACTGATTACCGGAGCAATTCCGCCCTGAGCGGCAGCGGCCACCAGTGCGGTACCCACGATAGGACCTGTACATGAAAAGGATACAATGGCCAAAGCCATTGCCATAAAAAAGATTCCGATAAGCCCGCCTCTGTCAGCCTGAGAATCCACTTTGGTTCCCCAGCTGCTTGGCAGGGTAATCTCGAAAGCTCCCAAAAAGGAAATGGCAAAGATCACTAAAAGAATAAAGAAAATAATATTGAACCATACATTGGTGGAAAGCGCATTGAGCGAATCGGCCCCAAAGATGGCAGTGATCACGGTTCCTAAAAGTACATAAAGTACCACAATGGAAATTCCGTAAAATACAGCATTTCTGATGCCTTGGGCTTTGCTTTTACTCTGTTTGGTAAAGAAGCTTACCGTCATAGGGATCATTGGGAACACACAAGGGGTAAGTAAGGCTGCAAAACCGGCAAGGAAACTTAAAAAGAAGAGAGCCCATAAACTACGGTTCTCAGATTTGTCTTTTGTAATGGGTTCTTTTTCAGA
Organism: Flavobacteriia bacterium; assembly: GCA_003973375.1. Lineage (GTDB taxonomy): Bacteria > Bacteroidota > Bacteroidia > Flavobacteriales > Flavobacteriaceae > Namhaeicola. Next base: position 7,364 of record QNYL01000245.1, on the reverse strand, counting down.
TTTATTAGTAGAGGAAGCGGTTTTGTCATCTTTCTTTTCTGGCAGTGTGGTTTGCAAAAAGCTCTTGTCTTCCTTTTTATCAGAGCTTACCGCGGCTTCTCCCGCTTTGGGAATTTTAAAGGAATATTCCACTTCGGTTGGCGGCAGGCAATTGGTATCATCACAAACCATAAATTCAAGTGAACCTTCAACGGTAAAAGCTTTATCGGTAAGGGTTTTGATCCGTTGTTTAAAAACAGCTTCATCACCAAAATATTTGATGTTCATCTCAAATACATTGTCGTAAACCTCATGTCCTTCTCCTTCTTTTGTTTTTCCTACCAGTTCGTAGTCTTTACTTTTTGTGAATTTAAAAGAAGTGGGAATAGGGCCATTCTCCGGAACATTTTGTGAGTACAGATGCCAGCCGGAATCTATTGTGGCTTTGATGACCAGATCGTATTCGTTATCCGAGACTTTTTCAATACTCGTATCCCATTTTACCGGATCGAGGATCTGGGCTTTTACGTTTAAACTGATCAGAATTAAACTTAAAAAAAAGAGAATTTTTTTCATGATAATTTTTCTATTTTTAATATTTCTTTAGTGTCTGGTGTTATTTTAAACCGGTCATCCATTCTTTTACCTATGACCCAGGCTATTTTATTTTGATCGCAAAGTAACCAAATATTTTCCTTATCTAAAACGGATATTTTTTCATCCTTAAAATATTTGCTCAATTTCTTTTTCCCCTGTAAACCTATTGGATAGAAATAGTCGCCATCTTTCCATTTTCTTACAGTTAAAGGGTATTCAATTTTATTTTTATCGAGGTAAACTTCCTTTTCCGGATCACTTTTAAAGATGTTCTCATTTTCAACTTCTTCAACTCCTAGATCTTTAAAAAGCAAGGTGCCTTCATCCGTTTTTAGTGTTTTTTGATCTGCAGAGATTTTATACACTTCAACCGAAGGATCACTGTTTGATTTTAGCTTAGTCAACAGTAAATAATCACGATCTTTGATCAACCGGTGTGTTTTTGAGAATACCTGTTTTCCCGGCTGGGCAGTAAGCAAATGATACACATCTTCCCATTCGGTAAAACCGTAATCTTTCAACATTTCATACAGATAATGCTTTGTGTTCTTCAGTCTTTTTATTTTTTTGATATCCATCTGATAAGCATCTTTATCCGTTTTATTAAAAATTCTGCATTGCGCTTTTTTTACCGTTTCTTTTAAAATTGACTGGGCACCTTTAAGATGAGAAAGTGTTTGCACAAAAGAGTTATCAAATCCGGAATTCAGCTCTTTAAATACCGGCAAAATATGATGTCTGATCTTGTTTCGGGTATATTTATCTTCAAAATTACTCAGGTCTTCTCTCCATTTTAATTCCTTTTTCTCGGCATAATTCTTTATTTCCTCTCTTGTAAAAGGCAGCAATGGACGGATGATATTTTTATTCCTTTCGGGAATACCGGTAAGTCCTTCCAGTCCGGTTCCGCGGAGGAGATTGATCAGAACTGTTTCCAGATTGTCATCGGCATGATGGGCGGTCAGAATAAAATTATACTGATGTTCTTTTCTGATATTTTCAAACCACTCATAACGAAGTTCTCTGGCAGCTACCTGAGTGGAAATTTTTCTCTCAGAAGCTGTTTTTTTAGTATCAAATTTTACTGTAAAAACTGGAATGTTTCTTTTTTGGGCAAAATCTTTAACAAAGGCTTCATCCTTATCGGAATCTGTTCCACGCAATTGAAAATTACAATGGGCCAAAGCAAAATCGTAATCGTTTTGAAGCAATAAATCGGCAAGAACCACACTGTCTATACCCCCCGAAATGGCCAGTAATAATTTTTTACCTTTGATATAAGGAAAAACTGTATGGATGTGATTTTCAAAACGATCGGTCAAAAGTCTGGTTTTTCGATTTCGTGCAAAGATAAGTGATTAAAAACTGAAATATTGTTAAGGAAATTTAAAAACTTGCCATCAGGGTCAGAGAAAAATTCCTGCCCGGAGCACTGATTCCTGAAGCAAATTCTTTATAATGCCGGTCAAAGATATTATCTACAGAGAAAAGGATATCAAAATTTCTGGAAAAACGGTATTTTCCATAAAAATTAAAAGTACTCCATGAAGGACTTCCGTAATATTCATCCTGATTTTCAATATAGGGCGTTTCTTCAATATTATCTATCCCTTCCTCAATATTGTATTCTTCCGGTTTTTTTCTAGCATTAAACTTAAAATTGAGCCCTGAATCAAATCTATTCTTTGAATAATTAAGCCCTACGTTACCAAAAACCGGCGGAATTGAGGATAAAGGTTCCTTTGTATCATAAGCTTTTCCTTTGGTAAAAGTTACTGATCCGGTTGCACTTAAAGTATTGGTAAAATTACCTTTAAATAAAAAGGTGCTTCCGAGAATATAAGCATTTCCTTTGTTAACATTTGCCACCATATTGAGCTCTTCTCCATCGTAAATGATCGTTGAAGAACCGTTAAGCTCAAAAGCCTCACGATAAATGTAATTGTTAAGCAAGGTATAATAGGCTGTAGCATTGAATAAATAATTTTTATCCTTAAAGTATTTTAAGATCCCTATCTCGGCATTATAGGCGTATTCAGGTTTCAGATTAATATTCGGTACGGTAACCTTCCCTCTCTTTTCTCTTACTTTTCCAATATCATCAATATTGGGTGAGCGGAACCCGGAGGAAAGTACCCCGTTGATCTGCCAGTTTTTTCCGGGATTTAAGGCATAACCTGCCGTGAGGGTTAAAGAAGTATTCTGTAAATGAATATCATCATCAGGCAGCTGAATATACGTATGGTCTATCCACTTGGCATTAAGCATGGTATTGGTATATCTGATCCCGGTATTTAAGGTGGAAATATCTGAAATATCCTGACGGTAATCCAGATAAGCGGCAGTACTCAGGTAATCACTTCCTCCATCGGGATAACGGGTTTGCACCTTATAGGTATCGGAAACCCCGATAATATCATGATCGTTCACTTTTAAAACCTCTCCTTTTGAAGTAGAATTGACCTTATTGTAAGCCACTTCAAATCCGTAGGCCAAATTACGGTTGTTCTCGATTCTCAGAGGGACATTAAAATCTCCGTTCAGACTGTATACTTTAACATTTTCAAGTTGTGTCGACCGGTCAAGCTTACCGAATTTTCTTTTGATACGCGATTCATCAATATCCTGATAGGCCATGGTAAAAACCCCGTTGTTCAACCAGCTGTGATTGGGGTTGATACTCAGTTGTGAGGATAATAAAAGTCTTTCCTGCGGGCCATAGCTCCATTCAGCATATTTTAATGTTCCGTTCTTATACTCATTTAATTTATCGTATCTCGGAATATCAGATGTAGTACTGTATTGAATATTAAAGGTCAGATCGGTATTGTCATTAATCGGAAGCAGAAATTTTTGTAAAAAATCCATCTGGTTATAACCGATATTTTTCTGTATGTCAGGTTGTTTATTGACTACAGGCTCTGCATTGTAATAATCTCTGCTGTTGTTAGAGTACAGAAGTTGTTTTCCCCAGTTTTCAAAACCGTGTTTTCTGTTTTTTCCCATTTTCAGATCACCAAACTGACTGTAAGAAAAAGCGGTAAAGGAAGCCATTTTTTTAAACTGTAATTCAATTCCGCCATTTAAGGTAAATTCATTGTTTACCGTGGCATAGCGGGTCATCAGATCGGTATTTACCTTATTTTTATTGCTGGTATGAGGTTTTTTGGTGTAATAATGGATTACTCCTCCCAAAGCATCGGAACCGTACATTACCGAAGAGGGACCGAAAATAACTTCCACCCGGTCAAGCAGATTTGGCGAAACGGTAATGGCATTTTGCAGGTGACCTTTGCGGTAGATCGCATTGTTCATCCGCACCCCGTCCACCACCAGTAAAACCCGGTTGGCTTCCATTCCTCTTAAAACCGGACTTCCTCCGCCAAATTGTGTTTTTTGGACTTTCACTCCCGGGATATCAGAAAGAATATCTGCAGAAGTTTGTGGTGCAAGATCCCGGATCTCCTTTATGGAAAAAACAGCTACCTGCTCGGCTATTCTTTTAATACTTTCCTCACTTTTTGTAGCCGATAAAAAAACCTCATCGAGGATCTCTGCTTTATTCTTTATGTAAATGGTGTGCCCGTTCTGAAAAATATTTCTTTTCAACACCTCAATTTCAACATAAGATACATGACTAATACTTAAAATATCGAGATCGGAAAAAACCGACAGATCCGCATTGCCATTGTGGTCGGCAATTACTATATGCGAATTGTCTTCATTGGTGATGGTAACCCCTGAAACAGGAAAATGAGAATCACGATCGAGAATTGTACAGATCTGCCCATATGAAAGTTGGCCCAGAAGTAGAAAAATAATCAGATTTACAAGTTTCACGTGTATGTATTTTTATACTTATTTTTTGAATAGACCCTTTAAAATATCCAGCGATTTTGGTTTTTTAAATCCCGGTAAATGCAACTCGTAATAAGTGATCAGATCATTCAATACCAGCTGACGCGATTTTACACTAAAATTTAGCCTTTCTAATACATCAAAATTTGTGCCGATTAATGATTTGAACAGTCTTAATTTTACGCCTTCTATAAAAAGATTAACAGGTTTATAATCAGTAAAATAGCCTTCTTCTAAATTAAAATACTTCATATTTATATTTTTGGTTTCAGGGTAAAAGCCCAGATGCCGGGTCAGATTCAGTAAAAAAATCAGATGAAAGTTAGAAACATGATCGTGTGTTTCAAGCCACTGAAAGGTGGTTTGCAGGTACTCAAAGAGGTTGGGATTGCGATCTTCTTCGCGTAAAGCGCTGCTTAAGACCTCCGATAAAAAAATAGCGATACTTTGTTTAATGATGTTTTGATTGAGGGAAGTATAAACAAAATAAACCCGTGCTTCTCTGATCGAATTCAGATTTCCTTTGTTGTTATGCACCGCTGTAAGGCTGAGTTGTGTAAGCGGCTGAAAATAGGCCTTGTTTAATTTTTTACTTTTTGATCTTAAAATATGTTTCAGCATATAGCTTTTTACACCCTCTTCCGTATAACATTTTACAATAAGATCCGCTTCACCGAATTTTACAGAAGTAAGCACTATAGCCTTTGTATTTACAATCATATTTTAATTGATAATGGCAATTTTAGTAGTGGAGGTCTCCGATTTATCCGGCAGCGTGAGTAAAACAATATAAATACCCGATGCTACAGGTCTTCCGGCCATATTGGTCTTATTCCATATCACTTTTCCCCCGTTAAACACCTGATTTTCAACCACATTGGTCTCAAATACCAGATGCCCTGCCGTATCGAGGATTTTTACATTGGTTCCTCTGGGCAGATGTTCTCCGTTCCTCCCGTCGATGGTAACGGTTTCATGTTCTTTCCTTACGGGATTTGGATAAGCATAAACCTCAGAAAGTGTGTTCCCGTAGGGAGCAACATTGTTATTAAAGGCCACAATACCTTTATCGGTTGCGATATAAACAACCCCTTTGCTATCATCTATAGAGATTTTTAAAATACGGTTAGAGGGTAAGGGAGAATTGTCTTTATTAAAATTATAAAAGGTCTTGCTTCCGGAAGGATTTGTATTTAGAACTCCTCCGGTATCTGTACCAAACCATTTGTTATCGGCACCATCAACAGCAATTGTATTTACAGGCTGGTCTCCCAGGAGTTTTTTTGGAATTCCCTCATCATCGATGATAACCGGTTTTGCATCGTAAACATCCGAATCGAACAGGCTTCCCGGATTTTGAAAAACCACCAGCCCTTTTTGTGTGCCAATCCAGATCCTGTTGCTTCTGTCGGCAACAATACTTCTTACATTCGGATCGGGTAAATTACCCTTTGAAGCTACAGCTTTAAGCGCTTTTTTACGATTTCCGGTTTCATTAAAAACCAAAGCACCGTTTCTTCTTGAGCCTATCCAGATATTTTTTGTTTTATCCACGATAAGTTCCGTAAGGCCAAAGGCAGGATTTGTGAATAATGAGTTCATACTAAATCCAGTCCATCCGCCACTGTTATTCATTTTCTTTAGCCTTTCATCTACCCAGGCGTTGGCAACCCAAAAGTTATGCTGATCATCAAAGGCTGTTCCATTGATCCTTATACTGGAATATGTGCTCCCTGGCGGGTACAAATCTTCTAGCCCGCTATTGCTTTCATCCCATAAAACCAAAGGTTCATCATTTTCCACAACAAGGATCCCGCTATTCCATGAGCTGATGTACACTTTATTCTCTTCTTCCGGATCGATCGTAACATGAACCAGATCTATTGCCGGAAAATGATTACTGTACGGAATATTAATCCAGGTTTGTTCATTTTTGTTATAATGGCTGTAACCCAGTCTTTTCCCCAAAGGTGTAAAAGCAGCATCAAATCCGCCGTAAACCACCCACAGATTGCCTCCACCGGCCGTAATAGAAAAAACCTGATTGGAAGAAGGCCCTTCCGGATGAATTTCTGTATAATCATTTATACCAAAGTCGCTTTGAAGAATACCAAATTCTTTTGTTGCCAGATATACCTTGTCATTATCCGCGAAAGCGCTATGTAAAGTAAATTTATATTGAGCATTGTTTCCTGCAACAAAAACCTGATTGAGTTCTGAATTTAAAATATTGGCTTTGTATGTATTTGTAAGCGTTAGATATTCTGCAGAAGCTTTAAGATCAAGTACAGCTTCGGAAAAAGATCTTACCGGAAGTAAGGAAGTAGCTGTGAAAATTTCTAAAAGCAACTTTTGTTTTGCAGCAAACAAACGCTCATGAAACACCTCAACCGCTGTAAAATCGCCCATGAATAATCCTGTGGGCTGTATCCAGTTGTTAAAATCGACCAGCTCATCATTATCAGCCTCTGCTGAGAAAATTCCATTTCTTGTGGCCGCGTAAATACGGTTTTGAAAAACAGTGGTCTGGTTTACATATACTGCGGAAGATCCGGCCCCGATAAAAAAAGTATCTCCGAATTGCATTTTTTCCAGATCGTATTCCACAATACCGAATGGAGTTGAAAGGTAGAGTATCCCTTTATTTTCTGAAATATGATTGATTCGTTTTTCTCCGGAGATATCCAGCCGTTCAATATCATTGGCCAGGGTAATTTTTCCATCGGTATCGACAATCTCTATCAATCCGGTATCATAACCCACCACAAAATTCCCCGTAAACTCACTAAAATAAATATAGGTTGTGGTTTTACCTGATAATCCGTTTACCGAAGAAAATTTTTGTATTTCCTGTGTGGATTTATCGTAAATAAAAACAGCATTATCAGCTGCTGCATAGATCTTATTATCAATTCCTGTAAAAGATTTTA
>QNYL01000125.1 GCA_003973375.1 Flavobacteriia bacterium | reverse complement strand
TATATAGATTATATTTGAATTTTTAGGATCGATGGCAATTCCAGAAACTCCGATCTGTGGCAGATCATCGGTTAAAGGAGTCCAGTTTTTACCTTTATCTGTAGATTTCCAAAGTCCTCCGGAGGGGGCTCCTACATAATATGTATTTGCATTATTAGGGTCAATGATAAAAGTATTGACACGCCCCTGTCCCGCTTTTGCATTTGTAGTATAAGGTCCTAAGGTAGTCCAGTTACTGGTATTGTTGTATTTTTTTGCAATGGCTTTCTTTTGTTTCCAGGCACTCCAGAGTTCTGAAGGAGCAGCCACATTTCCATTGTGTAAATAATTCTTCCAGTGGTCTTCCCATCTTTTAAAAGGTTTATAACCACTTCCTTTGGCTTTCCAGTCTCTGTTCCTGAAATAATCGTTAAATTTCTGGTTGATCTCTTTTAATGACAGTTTGGATACAGCATTTTTATTCATCTGATCCTTTTGCAACCAGGGAGCATTCTCATTGTATTGTGCAAATGAAAAATAGGTGGAAAAAATAATTATAAGGGTAAGATATTTTCTCATAGCTTGTTAGGGGATTAAATTTCGTCAGCAAAAATATAAAAAATGTATTATTTATTACTTAATTTCTTTAATATTATTGAATCATTTGTTTTTTTAACTTCTATTATTTCCTTCGTATTATCATTGGGTACGGTTACTGAAAGGACGTATTGTGCAATCTTCCATTGACCATTTTTTTCTTTTTTCATAACTCCTGAGCCTCTGCAAATGCCCATCCAGGTATCCAGAATTTCATCAAACCAGGCAATCTTTTGATCGTCTGAAAAATAGATATTTCTCTTTAAGGGCTTAAAAACCCAGGTATTTTTTTTATCAAAATAAGGTTTTGAGAAAGATTTAAATTCCTCAACGTTCCATATTTCGTTTGCATCAGTTCCTATAAAAACAGCATCTTTTGTAAAAGCATTAAAATAGTTGTCGAAATTGGAATCAGCAACATCTTTATGCCATTGGTCAAGGGTCTGATTTATAAGTTTTTTATTTTTATTTTGAGCTGCAGATGAAATACTGATCAATAGCAGAAATAAAAATGATATGGGTATGAAACGTTTTGACAGCATGATTTATTATTTAAATTCTTCATATTTAACAGTATCCATCACAACACTGTCTGTGGCTACGGCATCGATAAAATCCTTCAGTTCTTTATTGATCTTTTCTTTGCTTACTTTATTGTTGAGTTTTGAGTTCAGCGCATTGAAAGCTTCAAAGATCTTTTGATATTCGCTTAAAACTTCATTTGCGGACAGATTAGGTATGGTTGACATGTCTTTTAGTCGTAAAGCCTCGTTGTTGATTACATTCAAACGGATTCTGTAATCAGGAGTTTTAAAGGTCTCAATACGGATAGAATCTTTGAGTTCCTGAGCTAACCGGGCCAGTTCCTCTGCGTTGAACAGGGTTTCCTCAGCATTGGTATTTTGGTTATTGCGTAAAAATTCATCAATTTTTTGATATTCGCCCCAGTCTTTTACCAGTTCCTTAGCCTTGGGTTGCAGGTTTTCTGTAATCTTTAAAGTGTAATTTGTAAGCGTAGTATCTCTTGGTTTTTCAGTCTGAAAAACATCTTCCTGTGCTTTATTTTTTTTACATGAAAAAGTCAGAAGAATGATAAAAAAGATAAAGATTTTTAAACTGTTCATTTACTTTTAAATAGGATTCCAAAAATACATAAAAATTATGCAACAGAAAATAAAAGTAGCTCCCTATTACATTTAATAATTTTATATTTGCAGTCATAAAAACCTCATCATGGACACAAAAATATTGATCATCGGTGCCAGCGGTCAGATTGGTACAGAACTCACACTTAAATTAAGAAAAATTTATGGTAAAAAGAATGTTGTAGCAGCGGATATCCGTAACGGTAATTATGAGGTTATGGAATCGGGTCCTTTTGAAATTCTCGATGCCTTAAAGAAAAAAGAAATTATAAGGGTGGTAAAAAAATACAAGATCAATCATATATATTTAATGGCAGCCATGTTATCTGCAATTGCAGAAAAGAGACCCAAAAAAGCATGGACCCTCAATATGAATTCTCTTTTCAATGTATTGGAAATCGGCAAGGCGAAATTGGTTGATAAGATCTTCTGGCCCAGTTCCATTGCTGTATTCGGTCCGGACTCTCCTAAAATAAATACGCCTCAGGATACCATTATGAAACCGACAACGGTTTACGGAATAAGTAAAGTAGCAGGTGAAAACTGGTGTAATTATTACAATGTAAAATATGGTGTGGATGTTCGTACGGTGCGTTATCCGGGAATCATTAGTTATAAAACAAATCCGGGAGGAGGTACAACCGATTACGCTGTTGAGATCTTCCATGCTGCCAAGAAATATAAGGCTTATAAGAGTTTTTTAAAGGAAGATGCTGTACTGCCGATGATGTATATGGAAGATGCCATTGATGCTACCATCAAAGTGATGGAGCATGATCAATTTGAAAAATATACCCCTTATAATATTGCAGCGATCAGTTTTGATCCGGCTGAGATCGCCAAAGAGATCAAAAATTTTATTCCCGAATTTGAAATATCCTATAAACCGGATAGCCGACAAAAGATCGCTGAAAGCTGGCCGCAGACCATAGATGATTCGCAGGCCCGAAAAGACTGGAACTGGAAACATAATTATGAGTTGAAAGATCTGGTTAAGACCATGCTGGAAGGATTGCATTTCACCTATTAGTAAGAAATGATATAAGAATTCGTCTGTAAAGGTGAAATAAATAATTATGCAGGAACTGATAGAAAAAAGTCTGGAAGACAGTAAAAATTTTATTGAATACAAACAACTTATATCCGATCTTTTAAAAGAAGGAAAATCGACAGGAGTTACTCAGAATAAGAGATTTCTTGAATATTCTAAGTTGAATGATAAGAGGTTAAAACGTCTCAGCAAACAACTGAAGATCTCCGATAAAGCAAAGGAAAAAGCTGAAAAAGTTAAAAAGGACTTTCTATGGCTGGTTCTTACCGAAAGCTGGTGCGGGGATGCAGCACATTCTTTACCGATATTACACAGATTTACCGAAATAAACCCTAAAATTGATCTGCAGATCATTTCCAGAGATGAGAATCCTGAATTGATGGATCATTTTTTAACCAAAGGTTCACGGTCTATACCTAAACTTGTTCTGGTTGAAAAAGAATCGATGAAAGTTTTAGGGAGCTGGGGCCCGTATCCGAAACCTGTTGTAGAACAGATCAAGGCGTATAAAGAAAAATGGGGTGAAGTGGATGCCGATCTGAAAAAGGACCTTCAGGTATGGTATAATAATGATAAGGGCCAGAGTATTGAGAAAGAGATTCTCGAACTGATGGATAAAATGATATAATTATGATTGTAGATTACCAGGAAATTACCGATTTTTCAAAAATACTGATCTATCCTTCCGGCAGGAAGTTTTATGAAAAGGAACAACCCGAGATCATTAAAAAAACCAATGATTTTTTAGAAAGCTTTACAGATGTGAAATTTTATTTTAAGTTTGAATACGATCGTTTTCTGATCTTTTTTATTGCAGAAGACACTCCTCTTGGTTTAGAACAAAATGAAAAGATCATCGAATTTATTCAGCAGCTTGAAAAAGATTATAAAGTTTCATTGATCGATAAGATCAAAGTATTTTTTAAACAGGGAGCATATGTTCAGGTAAAGGAAGTTCCCGATTTTAAGAAGATGATTAAAAACAGGAGTATTACCAAAAAAACGATCGTTTTTAATAATTTTATCAGTACCAAAGCCGAATTTGATTGTTGCTGGGAGGTACCCGCCGACGAAAGCTGGATCTCACATTTTTTTAAATAAAGTTGGTTTTCAATAGATTTAAGATTTTTCTTCATCTTTAAAAATTGATTCCACAAAAGCATCGGGAGAAACCCCGTCTTTTACATTAAAATCGCCACTTTTTGTTCGCCTTAAGGCAGAAAGATGTGCGCCTGAATTTAAACTTTTTCCAAAGTCGTAGGCCAGAGAGCGGATGTAGGTTCCTTTGCTGCAAACCACTCTAAAATCTACCCTGGGTAATTCGATCCGGGTAATTTCAAACTCGTAGATATGCGTTTTCCGCGATTTTATCTCAACAGATTCTCCTTTTCTTGCCAGATCATATAAGCGTACCCCATCCTTTTGTATCGCAGAAAAAATGGGTGGAAACTGTTCGATCTCACCTGTAAATTTTTGGGTGGTCTTTAAGATCAGTTCTTCGGTAAGATGCTCTGTTGGGAAAACCTGATTAATTTCTGTTTCCAGATCATAAGATGGAGTGGTGGCTCCCAAAGTAAATGTTCCGGTGTACTCTTTTGTTTCGGCTTGAAACTGATTGATCTTTTTTGTAAATTTTCCTGTACAAATAATCAAAAGCCCTGTTGCAAGCGGATCAAGCGTGCCGGCATGTCCAACTTTGATCTTCCTGATCTTAAAACGTTTTTTCAGGGCGCCTCTAAGCTTATTAACCACCTGAAAGGAAGTCCATTTCAAGGGTTTGTCGATTAAAATTACCTGTCCGTTTAAAAAATCTTCTTTTGTGAGCATCAAATGGTTGTAAGAGGATAGATGAAATAATGGATTAATATAATAGCCAATCCAATAATGATTCTATAATAACCAAAGATCTTGAATCCCTTTTTTGTTAAGTAATCAATAAACAATTTGATGGCAAACATGGCAACGACAAATGCAATAATATTCCCGAGAAGCAAATAGTTGATCTGTTCGCTGCTCAAAGTAAAACCGGCCTTAAAATAATCGTATAATTTTTTAGCGGTTGCCCCAAACATTGTGGGTACTGCCAGAAAGAAAGAAAATTCGGCAGCTGTTTTTCTGTTTAATTTTTGAGTCATCCCGCCAACAATGGTAGAGCCGCTTCTTGAAGTTCCCGGGATCATGGCAATACACTGAAAAAAGCCTATTTTTAATGCGGTTTTATAACTGATGGTGGTATGATCCTGATCGCTGTCAGGATCTTCATTGGCTTTAAACCAGTCGTCTACCTTTAACAGAATAAAGCCTCCTATAATTAATGAAACCGCAACAATAATGGGGCTTTCTAACAATTCATCAATTACATCATTAAATAATAAACCTAAAACAACGGCAGGCATAAAAGCAACCAGTAGTTTAAGATAAAATTCAATGCTTTGAAAAAATCTTTTCCAGTACAATACCACCACAGCCAATATTGCTCCCAGTTGAATTGCTATGGTAAATAGTTTCGTAAAATCATCATCTGCAATATGCATAAATGAGGAAGCAATGATCATATGGCCGGTTGAAGAAACAGGTAAATATTCTGTAATACCTTCAATGAAGGCCAAAATAATGACATCAATATAAGTCATTGTTTATTTTTTGGATTTGCAAAAATGGCGTAGATCTCAATGGCAAAACCAATCAGTACTACGGTAGGGGCAAGTCTGATCCTTCTGAAATTATAAATTTCTTCGTTAAAAACATTGGGGTCGTCACTACCGCCTCCTGCCATCAGGGCAAAGCCAATCAGGATAATGATAATTCCGATAATCATAATCTTATAGTTCTTTCTACCGAATAAAAATTCTCCTTCCTGTTTTTGATTTTTCTTTGCCATTAATTTTTGTTTAAGTACAACTTGCTTAATAATACAATTCGTCAGTGCGCAAATTTAAGAATCTTTGGGTTGCAAAATACGTACTGAGCCAGGTAATTAAGATTCCGATAAGAAAAACCCCTCCAAACAAGGCTGCCAATTGTATTTTATCATCAATCATATTGAACTCCGGGTAATTCTTATGAATATAGAAAACAAGTCCGGCCAGCGCCAACAAGGCTATAAATCCGCCAATGATACCCAATTTAATACTGCCCCAGATAAAAGGTCTTCTGATAAATCTTTTTGTAGCCCCCACCATTTGCATGGTCTTGATGGTAAAACGTTTGGAATAGATCGATAAACGTATAGAGTTGTTGATCAAAACCACTACAATAAGCGTTGATAAAGCGCTGAATATCAGTATAAAAATACTGATCCGTTTTACGTTCTTGGTCAGCAGGTCTATAAGAGGTTTGTCATAAGAAAGATCTTCAACAAATTGATTCTTTTTATATTTTTTAGCGATCTCCTCCATTTTTTCCGGGGTCACAAAATCGGCTTTGACAAAAATATCGATCGAATTTTGCAGGGGATTGTATCCGAGAAAATTCATAAAATCCTCGCCGTTCTCTTTTTTATAGATCTCAGCTGCCTCTTCTTTAGAGGTAAATCGTGTTTCTTTTGTAAAAGCTTCCTTATCGATAGAACTTTGCAATTTTTTGATCTGTTCTTTGCTTATTTCATCTTTCAGATAAAGCGTAATAGCTGCCTGTTCTTTAAAATAATCAGATACTTTCTTGGTATTCAGTATCAGTAAGCCTAAAATTCCAAGCATAAATAAAACCAGTGCAATGCTAATAATAACAGAAAGATAAGAAGAACGCAAACGGCGTTTCTGGTATTTTTCAAAGGATTTGCTCATGAAAACTGTTTCGAATTATCGATTTGCAAGGTACTTATTTCAAATCATTCTGCAAACTTAAAAATAAAACATTCCCTAATAAATTTTCAATGGAAGAACAGGATAATTTCAAGTGTATAAAACAAAATTCTGTTTGACTATTTTGGGGCTTTTATATCCTGACAAAGTTCTATCAGTACCCCGTTAGCCGATTTCGGGTGTAAAAAAACAACCAGTTTGTTATCGGCTCCTTTTTTTGGTATTTCATTCAGTATCTTAAAGCCCTTCTCTTTCAATTCGGCGACTTTCTTTTCAATATCGTCAACAGCAAAAGCAATATGATGGATCCCTTCACCTTTTTTCTCTAAAAACCGGGCAATGGGGCTGTCGGCTTTTGTCGCTTCGAGCAATTCTATCTTGTTAGGACCTGTTTTAAAAAAGGAAGTGCGTACGCCTTCACTTTCAACTTCTTCGATCTTATAAGGAGGTTCTCCGAAAAGGGAAGCAAATATTGAATTGGATTTTTCTATATCTTTAACAGCAATTCCGATATGTTCTATCTTTTGCATTTTATTGACTTTTGAATTTATTCAAAAATAAATAATTTTAAACTTTTAAAGCTTATTTTTGCAATTATGGAAACAAACAGACAAAAAAAGGTAGCCAAAGTTATTCAAAAGGATCTTGCCGATGTTTTACGTGAGGATGCACAAAGAGGTTCGCTGAGTGTGATCATTTCAGTTACCAAGGTTAAGGTTACTCCTGATCTGAATGAAGCTAAAGCCTATTTAAGTATATTTCCCAACGAAAAAAAAGAGGAGATCTATGAAGGGATAAAAGTGAACGCGCACCAGATCAAACACATTCTTGCCCAAAAAACAAGACATCAGATGCGAAAAATGCCGGAGCTCACTTTTTATATTGACGATTCTCTGGATTATATTGAAAAAATAGATGAGGCTTTAAAAGGAGATGAGAATCCTATTGAGCATCCTGAAATCCTATCTAAAAAGAGAAAGAAATAATTTGAATTTTCCGCTTTACATAGCAAAAAGGTATCTGGTATCAAAAAGCAGTAACAATGCGATCAATATCATTACCATTATTGCCACTCTGGGCGTAATTGTGAGTACCATCGCTTTGTTTGTGGTACTTTCTGTTTTTTCCGGTCTAAAGAACTTTAGTCTGAGCTTTCTTCGTATTGCCGATCCGGATCTTAAGATTACAGCCGTACAGGGAAAATCTTTCCATTTTAACGATTCGCTTGAAAAAGCCCTGATGCGTAAAAAGATCGCGGCCTATACCAAAGTGATTGAAGAAAGGGCTTTTTTTAATTATCACGATAAATCGCATATTGCGGTGATCAAAGGGGTGGATTCTAATTATTTGCGGGTAAACCGTATGGATACGGCCGTATATTTTGGTAACTGGGTAAATTATGATGCAAAACATACTGTGGTGATCGGTAGTGGAATTTCGAGAATTCTTTCGGTGGGTGCTTATGATTTTCTGGAATCATTAAAAGTTTTTGTACCCAAACCCGGTAAAGGCTATATCACTAATCCGAAAACAGCTTTTAAAAGCGTGGAGACGCAACCTATTGGTATTTATAAACTTACAGATGATTTGGATAAAAAATATGTTTATGCCAATTTAGAACTTACACAATACCTTCTCGGTTTTAAACCCGACCAGGTCACAGGGATAGAACTAAAGCTCGCTGATCCCGGACAAACAGCAGAATTGCAACAGGAGCTGCAAAAGGAACTGGGAAGCAAGTATAAGATCCAGACGAGGGAACAGTTGAATTCGGTATTCTATAAGATGCTCAATACGGAAAACCTTGCTTCTTACCTGGTTTTTACGCTGGTGCTGATCATTGCGCTGTTTAATGTGATAGGAGCCATTGTAATGATGATCATCGATAAAAGATACAATCTTAAAACCCTTTATCACCTTGGTGCAGAGATAAAAAGTATCAGAAAAGTATTTATTTTTCAGGGATTTCTACTTACACTTTTCGGGCTGATTATCGGATTGGTAATTGCTATTCCCTTTGTGTTACTGCAAAAAAAATTCGGTCTGATCATGATCACACAATCACTGGCCTACCCGGTTGAATTTTATTTCTCCAATGTACTTATCGTTATTTTTACCATTGCGATCCTGGGTTATCTGGCTGCATTGATCGCCAGTGCCAGAATAAATAAAAATCTGGTGGAATAGTACTTTTTAAAGGTTTTTGAAACCAGTTTTTAATTGATCTCAATATAAAAAGGTAATCTTGCCTGAATTCCTTTTAAACTCATCAATTCTTCAAGCTCTTCATATCTGCGGTAATTGTCTGCCCCCAGTTTTTCCCTTAGAACAGCCTCTTTATCTATTTTCAGGAAGGGAACGGAGCTCAGTGCTTTTTTAAGATCCTTTTTATAGACCGGATAATTTCTAATCTTATAATCATCGATATCCGCCAGTCCGGCAGCAGCTTCAATGGCATCTTCCAGGCTTCCCAACTCATCTACAAGTCCGTTCTCTTTTGCCTGTTTTCCTGTCCATACTCTTCCCTGAGCAATACTGTCAACCTGCGCAAAACTCATATTCCTTCCATCCGCTACCTTTTTAACAAAATTATTGTAGAATTCTTCCACACCCTCTTTGGTAACCTTATAAAATTCAGGAGAAATGGGCTCAAAAACACTGTATCCCGTAGATTGTTTGTTGGTTGCCACCTGTTCAGCATTGATGCCGATATTTTTAGAAAACTCATAAATATTGGGTACTGCGCCAAATACTCCAATTGATCCTGTAATTGTGGTAGGTTCAGCATAGATCTTATTGGCATTACACGAAATATAATAACCTCCTGAAGCGGCCAGATTACCCATAGAAACCACCAGAGGTTTTTCTTCTTTAGTAAGTTCCAGCTCTCGCCAGATGATGTCTGAGGCCAGTCCGCTGCCTCCCGGTGAATTCACTCTCAGCACAACGGCTTTAACGTTTTTATCTTTTCTCGCTTTTCGTATGGCTTTGATCATCATCTTCTGCCCTACTTCCTTTTCATCTCCATCCCCGTAAATAATAGTTCCCTGAGCATAGATCACAGCTATTCTGTTTCTCGATTTAGAGGTTCTTTTTCCTTTTCCGGAATCGATATAATCAGCAAGACTGATCCTTTGAAGTTTATCTTTCTCCTCTGTACTGGTCAGATCCTTTAAAACACTGATATATTCATCCAGATATTTCTCACGGGTAATCATACCGTTTGTTTTGGCCAGTTTAATATTTCTGCTCAAAAGATCATCTGCAATATGATTCAGCTCTTCTGTGGTTTTATTGCGTGAAAAACCTATATCCTCAATAAGTTCATTCCAGATCGAACTAAGGAAAGATTCGGTTTGCTCACGGTTCTCATCACTCATCTTATTGGTAAGATAAGGTTCTACTGCACTTTTGTATTTTCCGTGCCGGATGACCTCCATTTTAATGCCGTATTTATCTTCAAAATCCTTAAAATAAAGTATCTCACCGCTCAGCCCTTTAAATTCAACACCTCCAATCGGATTAACATATAACGAATCTGCAACGGAGCTCAGGTAATAATTTCTTTGATCGTAAAAATCAGCGTAGGAAGTTATAAATTTTCCGCTTTCTTTAAATTCAACTAATTTATCTCTAAGTGCCTGAAGTTGTGCATATCCGGCCTTGATTTGCAAAGCCTCGATACTGATTCCTTTTATCTGATCATCTTTCTTTGCATTTTCAATGGCAATGATCATTTTATTCAAACCCATTTTTTCATCTACCAGTCCGAGCATATTCTCAAACGGATCCTGACTCTTTGGAGCGTAATCTTTTATTACTTTATCCAGTTTCAGGGTTAGTACGGAATTATCCTTTACCGTAATTTTTTCTTCTGTTTTAAAAACCGATACCATCAGGACCATCACCATAAATAAAAGGAAGATCGAAATAAATATCCCCAGAATAACAGCGAGTAACTCTCTTAAAAATTTCATATTATTATTTTAATTATAAGTAAAAAACATATCAGTTGTTTGACGTAAAAAGTTCAAAACTGTTACATTGTTTATAAAATACGAAGCAAATATAATCTTTTATCATATAGTTTTATTTTCTTTGCAAAGAATCATGAAAATTGTTAGAAATACTTACTTATCCTTAGGTACAAACCAGGGCGAAAAACTGCAGAATCTACAGGATGCCGTTGATCTTATAGCCAAAAAGGCCGGACGTATCGGCAAGATCTCTTCTGTTTATAAAACAGCTGCCTGGGGGTTTGAAGGAAGTGATTTTTTGAATATCTGTATCGGGCTTATCACTGAAATGGAGCCTGAGGAACTTATGATCACTTTGCTTGAGATTGAAAGATCTCTTGGCAGACTAAGAAAAGGTTCCGGAAATTATTCTTCCAGAAAGATTGATATCGACCTGCTTTTGTTTGAAAACAAGATCATTAACACAAAGGATCTGATCGTTCCCCACCCCAGAATGCTCGACCGGAAATTTGTTTTGGTTCCTTTAGCAGAAATTATTCCGGATACGATTCATCCGGTAGCCAAAGCAACAATTTCTCAATGCTTAAAAGCCTGTACTGACAATACAGAAGTTTTTTTGACCGATCTGAAGATCAGGCAATCCAAATCACTGATAGAGAAATACAATTATATTGCTATTGAAGGAAATATAGGTTCAGGAAAAACCTCACTGGCACATATGTTCAGTGAAGATTTTAACGCTAAACTCGTTCTGGAACGCTTTGCCGACAACCCCTTTCTGCCAAAGTTCTATAAAGATCAGGAAAGATATGCTTTCCCGCTGGAAATGAGTTTTCTGGCCGACCGGTATCATCAGCTGAGTAATGATCTCTCACAATTTGATCTTTTTAAAAACTTTATAGTTTCAGATTACTACATTTTTAAATCGCTGATATTTGCCCAGGTTACCCTGCCTTCTGATGAATTTAAATTGTACCGCAAAATGTTTGATCTGTTGTACAAGGAAATTACAAAACCCGATATTTATATCTACCTCAATCAGGATATCGACAGGCTTATCAGCAACATCAAAAAAAGAGGACGAGCTTACGAACAAAATATCAGTCCGGAATACCTTAAAAATATCCAGCAGGCTTATACCAATTTTATAAAAAGTGAAAAAGATCTGAATACACTGATCATCGATGCTACCGAGCTAGATTTTGTAAACAGACCCGAGGATTATCAGCTGATCATCGAAAAGATCCTGGAGAAAGATTAGCTCTGCTCTCTGCCAAAGCCCATTTTTTCGGCAAAATAATCACAAAAATCACGCATGGTAGCCGTCATTTTCTCATCTCCTGTGGCCACTTCAAATGAATCCGACATGGTAAGCAGGGTTTGATAAAAGAATTGTTTCATCTCATCGATCGGCATATCTTTAGTCCATAAATGGATCTTGTAAGTATCTTTATCTTCAGGATCCCAAACCGATAAAAAGGCAGCTTTTGCTTTCTTAT
>QNYL01000257.1 GCA_003973375.1 Flavobacteriia bacterium | reverse complement strand
TCATATGCTCCTACAATAACTGATTTGTAACCGGCCAGATTATTCTGTGAGCTCAGTACATCCATATCCTGAGCTCTTGAAATCCTGGGAATAGCATCCAGAGAAAAGGCTGTAACCTCTTTTTTGGCAAGTTCCTGAATGATTTCGGGGTTTGACAAATGATAGAGCAGGGAGATGGTAACCTGTCCTTTTCTCAGATCATTGATTGTATCTTTTTCAAAAGGATTGATCTGAATGATGATATCAGCTTCCTTAAAGATCTCAGCTCTTTTCTTGATCCGGGCTCCGGCTTCCTGATAGGCAGCATTTGTAAATTGTGCTTCAAGTCCTGCATGGTTTTCTACAAAACAATCAAATTTTTTATCCAAAAGTAATTTGACTATTTTGGGAGGTATTGCAACGCGCTTCTCTCCTTTTTTAACTTCCTTGAGTACTCCTATTTTCATATTTATAAAGTATTTAAATATTTCAAATAAAGATACAAAAAATAATAGTTAAGTAACCTTTATTGCATAAAAAAAGAGTCCTTTTGGGCTCTTTTATACTTTTTTAAATTGATAATCTTTATCAAATCTTTTTGCCGCTAAAATATTTCATAAACTGCACTCTTTCAAATTCAGCAGGGTTGCGGGTATCATTACTGCTCAGCTCACCCCTGAACTGATTGATATTTAAAAGATTCTTCTTGTGCATCCATTCCTCCAGGCGTGTAAGCATTTTATTGATTTGTTCCGGTCCGTTGATAAAAACAGTGGAGGCTACTTGAACAACATCTGCGCCGGCAAGAAGCAGTTTAATCATGGTGTCACCATCATGAATTCCTGTTGAGGCTGCAAAAGAACAATTTAACTTTTTATAATTTAAGGCGATCCAGCGTAACGGAAGTGTATAATCTTTAGGACTGCTGTAGATATTTGAAGAAGTGATCTCAAGTTTATCTATATCATAATCAGGACTGTAAGTACGGTTGAAAAGTACCATGGCAGAAACTCCTTCTTTATCGATCTTACGCAGCATTTCACTGATATTTGTAAAATAAGGACCAATCTTAATAGCAACTGGTATAGAAACAGCGCTTTTGACCTTTTTAATGATCTTAAGATATTCCTGTTCGATCTCAGTGGCAGTTTTTTTGGTATCAGAAGGCAGAATAAAGATATTCAGTTCAATACCATCGGCACCTGCCTTTTCAAATTTCTCTGCAAATTCAGTCCATTCCTGAGCCGAAATACAGTTGATACTGGCAATTACAGGAATAGTGAGTGCTTCTTTTGCATCTTCTATCAGCTGAATATATTTATCAAGGCTTTCCTGTTTTAATTCGTAATCGTAATAATCGAGAAATTCCAGACTGCTGTTAAAACGGTCATCCAAATCCAGGCTTTCATTAAAACCATTCAGGATCTCTTCCTCAAAAATAGATTTTAATACTACGGCAGAAACACCGTTCTTTTCCAGTTCTTTTAGATGTTTAATATCTGAAGTGTAACTTGAACTTGCAGCTACAATTGGTTGTGTTGTGAAATCGGCCATGATCTTATTTTTTAATTTTATTTTTGATATATTTATCCATTCCCACTGCGGCATTTCTACCATCTCCCATAGCGAGAATTACTGTTGCACCACCTCTTACGATGTCTCCTCCGGCGAAAATATCTTCAATTGACGACTGGAAATCATCATTTACTTTGATGGTTCCCCATTTTGTGGTTTTGAGTCCTTTCACACTTGAAGGAATCAGTGGGTTAGGGGATACCCCAACAGCCACAATTACCACATCCACATCAACTTCGTATTCTGAGCCTTCTATAGGTATAGGCCTTCTTCTTCCTGAGGCATCGGGTTCACCGAGTTCCATTTTCTGAAGAAGCATTTTCTTAACGCGTCCGTTGTTATCTCCTATATATTTTACAGGATTGTTCAGGTTCATAAATTCAATACCTTCTTCTATAGCGTGTTCAACTTCTTCAACACGGGCAGGCATTTCTTCACGGGTTCTTCTGTAAATGATCATAGCTCTTTTAGCCCCAAGTCGTTTAGCAGTTCTTACAGAATCCATTGCCGTATTGCCCCCTCCGATCACGGCAACATTGTCGCCTAAGGTCACAGGCGTGTCGTATCCATCAAGAGTTGCTCCCATCAGGTTGATACGGGTAAGATATTCGTTTGAAGAAAAGATACCGGTATAATTTTCACCAGGAATATTCATAAACCTTGGTAATCCGGCACCACTGGCTACAAAAAAAGCTTCAAAACCTCTTTCTCTGAGTTCATCAATAGTAGCGGTTCTTCCCACAACAAAATTTGTTACAAATTTTACACCCATCTCTTTAAGATTGTTGATCTCTATATCAACGATCTCATTAGGTAAACGGAATCCGGGAATACCATATTTAAGTACACCTCCCAGCTCGTGTAAGGCTTCAAAAACAGTTACATCGTAACCAAATCTTGCCATATCTGTAGCCCATGCCAAAGAAGCAGGTCCTGAGCCAATAGCGGCAACTTTGATACCGTTCTTTTCTCCTGCTTCAGGAATTGCCATCTGACCGCTGTCTCTTTCGTAGTCTGCAGCAAATCTTTCAAGAAATCCTATCGCAACAGGGGGTTTTTGTAACTGAATAGTATAGAAACAATTGGCCTCACATTGTTTTTCCTGCGGGCAAACACGACCACAAACTGCAGGTAATGAGTTGGTTTCTTTGATTACTTTGGCAGCACCAAGAAAATCACCAATTTCGATCTTTTTTATAAATTTTGGTATAAAGATACCAACTGGGCATCCGCTGATACAGGTAGGGTTAGGGCAGTCGATACATCTTTGGGCCTCTTCCATTGCCAGTTTTTCATCCAGACCGAGGTTAACCTCAATTCGGTTGTGATTTCTCACATCCGGATCCTGTGCAGGCATCTTGATTCTTTCCAGAAGTGTTCTTTCTTTGGTTTTTATATTTTTTCTTATTTCAGCCCTCCATTCTTCGGCTCTCTCTTTTTTATAGAAATCTTTTAAATTTTCCATCTGCTAGATTTTCAGGTAAGAATTTATGATAATTCGGCAATATATTTTTTGTAGGCAGCGGCCTCCTGCTCTTTAAAACCGGACAGGCGCATCAGCATTTCATCAAAATCCACCTTATGAGCATCGAATTCGGGACCATCAACACAAACAAATTTTGTTTTTCCACCTACCGTAATTCGGCAGGCACCACACATTCCTGTGCCGTCAACCATTATTGTATTTAAACTTACTACGGTTTTGATATCATATTTCTTTGTTAACAAAGAAGCAAATTTCATCATAATCGCAGGTCCGATGGCTATGGAAAGATCAATTTTTTCATTTTTGATCACTTCCTCCATCCCATGGGTTACAAGTCCTTGTTTACCATAAGAGCCATCATCAGTCATGATGATTACTTCATCTGAGTGTTTCCTAACTTCATCTTCAAGGATAATCAGATCTTTATTTCTTGCAGCAAGAACTGTTATTACTCTGTTACCGGCTTTTTTCATAGCTTCAATAATCGGCAGGAGCGGGGCAGTACCCACACCTCCGGCAGCAGCCAACACGGTACCTACTTTTTCTATTTCTGTAGCTTTCCCGAGTGGCCCTGAAATATCAGTTATTTCATCACCAACCTCCAACGAAGCAATTTTATGTGAAGTAACTCCAACGATCTGAATAACAAGATTGATGGTTCCCTTTTCAGGATCAGCTCCGGCAATGGTCAAAGGAATACGTTCTCCCTTTTTACCTGTTTTAACAATTACAAAATGACCGGGTTTCCTGTTTCTGGCGATATCAGGAGATTCAATCACAAGCTTTACAACATTTTCAGAAAAAAAAATTTTATCTACAATTTTGTTCATCGGCTTCTTTTTTTATGTTTTAAAAATAGCAATTTCTATCTGCATTCTATCCTGAATTGAAAATAAAAAACTGGTAAATAGCTATTTTATATATTTATTTTTAAAAAGCAAAAAGAAAATATATTTTAAACACTTTCTTTTTGCCTCAGTTTGAATTAATATTTGTAAAAATATACAATCAAACTATCTTATTTCTTTTTTAATAATAATTTATCAATTCCTTTCATGGCACTGAATCCGTCAGCAATTGCTGAGATGGCATCGGCATTACCAAATTTCACAGCATCACCTCCGGCAAAGATCTTCGGATCACCGGTCTGACGGTCATTATTTACCTGGATCTTACCTCTTTCGATAAGAACACTTTCCTTGTATTTTTCAGGTAACCAGGTAAAGTCTGCCTGTTGTCCGATGGCACCGATCACGGTATCACATTCGTAAATGGTCTCACTGCCTTCTATGGCTACTGGTCTTGGTCTTCCACCGCCTTCCTGAGTAAGCATTTTAGCCATAACATATTCGATTCCTTTAACACGGCCTTTTTCGTTTTTGATAATTCGTGTAGGGATGGCCTGAGGAATAATATGTACTCCTTCATCTTCTGCTCCTTCAATCTCTTCCCAGTCGGCTGGCATATCTTTAACTCTTCGTCTGTAAAGTATCGTTACCTCGGCACCGAATCGGGCAGAAACTCTTGCACCGTCAATGGCCACGTTACCACCACCAATTACAGCTACTTTCTTACCTACATCATAAGATCCGCCGCTGTTGATGATCTTCAGATATTCTATTGCAGGGATCACACCCGGAACATCTTCATTCTTGATACCGATATTCCATGGTTTTTGTAATCCGATACCAATAAATACAGCATCAAAGTTCTTATAAATATCATCAAAGCTAATATCCTTTCCTACCCGTGTGTTGTAATTGATCTTTACACCGATACTTTCCATATATTCGATCTGCTTATCAATACTGTCAAGCGGGAATCTGTATTTTGGAATTCCGTACATCACCATACCTCCGGCATGAGCCTGAGCCTCGTAAATGGTAACATCGTAACCTTTTAATGCGAGATAGTAACCGGCTGTAAGTCCGGCAGGACCTGCACCGATAATACCTACCGTAAGTCCGTTAGGCTCTTCAATTACAGGATTAACAACTTCTTTAATGGCTTCAACGGTAGGCGCTGTTTCAGTAGCATATCTTTTTAGCCATCTGATGGCAACAGCATCTCCACGTACCTGAAGTGCACAGACATCCTCACAACGTCTGGTACAAACCTTACCACACATTTCCGGCAGCGGGTTGTTGTCGTAAATGATCTTAACGGCATCTTCATCTTCCCCTCTTGCAATGGCATTAATATATTCAGGGATATGCATATGTTCCGGACAAGCTTCTGTACAGAGTCCGCAGGAGATACATCTTTCTGCTTCTGCACGTGCTTCATCTTCTGTATAACCCAGCACAACTTCTGCAAAGGATTTTACTCTTTCCTTGCCTTCCAGCTCACGCATCGGTACCCGGTCGTACATACTGAGTGAAGTAGTAGTATCAGAAGTATAAGAGATCAGATCCTTTCCTTCTTCTTTATTATCTACTCCCGGCATCCACAGGAAACTGTTCGGATCATCAGTAACGTAGATATAATCTTTGGTAAGATTGAGTGAACCTGTTGGACAAACATCCACACAGAGTGCACACCAGCAACAACGCCCGTTATCAATTCTCGGTCTTAAACCGCTGTCTCCTGCATTTCCTTCCACTTCAAGCAGATCGATCATGTCGATTGCAGCATTAGGACATATAGTTGAGCAGTTACCACAACCAATACAATCATTAATCTCGTTGTAATGTAATCCCCTGTAATTGTCAGAAGCATCCTTCTTTTCATATGGGAATCTGATGGTATGTGGTTTTTTCCCGATCTGCTTTAAAGCTCCGAGAGGTTGCAATAATCCTTTTAAATCAATAAAGCTCATATTCTTCGCTTTTTATATTTTATTTTATTCTGAATTTCCTTTTCAGGAATGTAAAAATCTATCTTTCAATCTCAGGAGGACAAACACCTAATGAGTTCATTATAAATGAAACATCCGCTATATTCTGTCCGGGTAATACCTTTTCCAGTACAGTTACTCCGTGTGTATAGGCGGCTCCTTTAGCGTGTACACGATAAGGTTTATTGGTACCGTTACTGGCTACATAAAAACCTATCTCACCTCTTACACTTTCCGTTTTGGCCCAGGCCTGACCTTCAGGAACGATCCATTTCATTGGATTTGGCACTTTATTGTAATATTCTCCTTTGGGCATCTTTTCGATGGCCTGACGGATAATACTTATAGATTGTCTGAATTCTTCCTGTCTTACCATTGCTCTTGCCCAGATGTCTCCACCTTCAAAAGTTGGTACAACAAAATCGAGTTTGTCATAAATCTCATAAGGCTCATCGATTCTGACATCCGATTTAATTCCGGTACCTCTTAACGGAGGACCTACAACACCCCATTCAACAGCCTTATCCTTAGGAATAATTCCTACACCTTTGGCTCTCTTCTGGAATACAGTATTGTCGAACATTAGCTGATTGTAATCCTTTTGTCTGTTTTCAAGATAATCCATGGTCTTTAACACCTTATCGGTCCATCCATCCGGAAGATCTCTTCTTACTCCTCCGGGCCAGATGTACATATGGTAGATCCTTCCACCGGTAAGATCTTCGAAAAGATCGAGTACATAGTTACGGTCTCCCACCGACCATTGTCCCATGGTGTAAAGTCCTCCTGATCCTGCCTGACCGGCATACCATAAAAGGAAGGACTGCAAACGGGCAAGTTCCATTACGATCACACGGATGTATTTGGCTCTTTCCGGTACTTCACGGTTATCCAGTTCTTCCACAGCTCTCGCATAGGTAAGTTCCATCGGATCCGGTTCCGGTACACAGAAACGGCAGAGCAGGGTAAAGGCATTAAGCCAGTTACGTCTTTCGATCAGTTTTTCGAATGCTCTGTGCAAATAGCCCACGTGGGTAGTGGCACTGACAACAGTATCTCCCTGAACTTTTAATTTGATCATCATGTTACCGGTAATTCCCGGGTGCTGAGGACCTAAATATAATGTGGTTTCTTTTTCTCGTATCATCTTTCTCTTGAATATTTTTTGGCAAAATCAGGTACTTCTGTACCGCTGCGTTCAACAAGGGTTTCCCTTACATCTTTAGCATCTTCTCTTCCGGGACGGTTGTAATAGGTCTGTTCTGCATATTGATGTGTATCAAAATCTTTTCTCATAGGAGGCATTTCGTCCCAGTCTTCCAAAGCAAAATCATGTTCTCCTATGAGTCCTGGAAATTCAATACCAAACATTTCACGCATTTCTCTTTCGTAGGTATTTGCCTGATCCCAGATCTTGTCGATATTTTCCATTACGGGATTTTCTCTGTCTATTTTGGTCTTTACAAAAAGATGTACCTTTTCTACAGGTGACCAAATGGTGTAGATCAGTTCAAATTTATTTTC
Source organism: Flavobacteriia bacterium (assembly GCA_003973375.1). Lineage (GTDB taxonomy): Bacteria > Bacteroidota > Bacteroidia > Flavobacteriales > Flavobacteriaceae > Namhaeicola. The sequence goes on along the minus strand of QNYL01000257.1, from coordinate 6,274 downwards.
ATCAATCCAGTCGATGCAGGTCATATGAGCCAGGTGAATATATCCCAGCTGAGTTTTTGCATAGAGCAAAACACTGGATACGGTTTCTTTATCACAAAATACTTCCACGCGTCGGTTTCTGATCACTCGCCCTTTTATTTTAAAAGGATTTGTAACATTTTCGAGAAGTTTTTGTTCTTTAATGAGATCTGTCATAATTCAAATTTTAACAAATTACCAATTGTAATCCGGCATTTTCCAGTTCTTAATGATTTTCTTTTGATTGGCACGGTACCATTCCAGATTTTCTCTGTATCGTTTGCCGTTATCTGCTTTTCCCTGCTGGATGAGTTCCTGTAATTTTATAAAACCACTGATCACTGATTCAGGTCTTGGCATACATCCGTTGATATAAACATCTACCGGTATGTATTGTTCCAGCGCGTTGATTGTATTATAGCTGTCATAGTACATTCCACCGTTAATGGTACAAGATCCAAATCCTATCACATATTTGGGTTCCTGCATCTGTTCGTATACTCTGATCACACGTTTCAGGGTTTTTGTTGCAAGATATCCGGTGATCAGTAAAACATCAGCCTGACGCGGAGTAGCAGCTCCACGGATACCAAAACGTTCGGCATCATATCGCGATGTCATGGTAGCCGGTATTTCAATCGCACCACAACCTGTTCCGTAAGCCATTACAAATAAGGAATGTTTACGCGAAAAGTTTTGTATGTAATCTACTATTTTTTGTGAATCTTTATCGTTAATCATCTTCCTGTTAATTAGATTTTTAATAAACAGCCCATATCAGACCTATAATTCCTAAAGCTGTTGGCCATCCCCAGAAATAGCGGATCGCCTGTTCGGTTCTGTATCTCGGACTTACCCATCCGTAGAAAACAGGAACCATATATAATGTAAAAGTTTTTATCAGTAAAACACCAATACCTGCCAGTGTAGCCCAGATTCCTGTATGATCAGGATTTCCTGCTCCTCCGAGGAACAGATCCACATAGAGCGTTAGCTTGATAAAGGCAAAAATAGATCCTCCCGACATCATAGTTCCCAAATATTTTCCTCCGAATTCCGACATAGGTCCGGAAGCCAGCTCGGCAGGCGCCCCTACGATATCAAAAGGGGAATATCTGAACATCCCCAGTGATGCAAATAGTGCAGCAAGAAAGGCAAAAGGATTTGAGAAGATCAGCCAGGTTCCTGATTCATGTTGGATCTGCATCAGATCCTGAATAGATGTAGTATGGTATTGTACCATTAAAGCTACCAATGCCAGTACAAAAGGAATCTCGAAGCCTACCATCATGCTCAATCCCCTTGTTACCCCTATTGCCGAGTTAGGGTTACCTGTTTGTCCTGCACCCAATGCCATACCCAAAGAACCGAATACCATCATATAGAGTATAAAGATCAGATCACCATGAAAACTAAGGTTAGGAAACCAAAGATTACCATTTAAAATTGGGATAAACATTAATACTGTTATAGAGGCAACCATGATCCATACAGGAGCTGTATGACCCATAAAACCATGGGCAACATTGGTCTTTTTTGATTGTAATTTTACCAGATCAAGAAAGTTCTGATAAAAAGGAGGCCCAAACCTGTTCTGTACTCTGGCTGTTAATTTTCTAACAATACCACCATAGGTCATACCCACGGCAAAGGCCATGATGGTTGTTAAAATTGCTCCAAATATTTTTAATCCTAAATCTTCCATTTTAAAATTTGATTCTTTTAGTTAGCAAAAAGTGAGTCCTTAAAAATCAGTAAGATCACCAGAAAGATTATAACAAACAAAGCATAGGTTTGTCCGTTCCCGGTATAGATCTTTCGCGTGAAATTGAATACCGCTTCCAAAGCATTTCCAATATCGTTCCAGATCTTATTCATACTGCGTTTATAAAGCGGAGCAGCAGCTCTTTCAAAAGGTTTGAAGAAATCCATCTGATAAGTCAGATTTTCATGTTCCAGTGGAATTTCACCGGAAGTTGAGATTTCTTTGGTACCCACGTTTCTTGTTCCTTTATATCCTTTCAGGGTGATGAATATGAAAACTACCACAAATACGATTCCTATTAAAGAAAAGATATAACTCATATTGGTTTGTTCTCCCCAGATGTTGGTCAGTACTGACATATCCCAGTTTACATGAGAATAACCCAGGTATTCCATACCGTGTGCAATGGGTTCAAACAGGATACCGGGATAAAGTCCGGTAACGATCAAAAGCAGTGCAAGAATCAGCATGGGGATCACCATGGTCAGAGGAGCTTCTTTAACATGTTCTGTTTCTTTCTCTTCCTGCCCCAGGAATAATCCGAACAGGAATCTGTAACTGTACAAGAATGCAGCAGTACTGGAGAAAAAGACCACAATAACCAGAAAATAGTTGTTGGATTCAGTGATCAGAGATTCATAGAGCATCCATTTTCCAACAAAACCACCCAGCGGTGGCACCCCTGCCAGAGCTATGATTGATAATAAGGCTGCAAAGAATGTATAAGGCATTTTTCTGATCAGACCGGAAACTTTGGTCATATCAGTTGTGCCGGCTTGTCTTTCAACAGCTCCTGCAACCATAAAGAGAGTTCCTTTAAAAATGGCGTGAACCACAGCAAGGAATAAAGCGGCCATAACTCCTAATTTTGTTCCTGTAGAGAGTCCTACTACAATATACCCCAATTGAGCGATAGAAGAGTAGGCGAGTAATTTTTTGGCATCGGTTTGAATCAGGGCATAGATAGTGGCCATTACCGCAGTAATACCTCCAAGCCAGCCAAGAACCTGTTTAAGAATAAGTGAATATACAGATACTTCTGGTGAAGCGTGAGAATAGATACTTGTTAAAACAAGTCCCATACCCAGAATACCCATTTTCGACATGGCGCCTGAAAAGATGGCTGTAAATGACATCGGCGACATAGAATATGATTTTGGAGCCCATACATGCAATGGCATTAAAGCTGCTTTAACGGCAAAACCGATCAATAACAGGATAGGAATATAGAAATGATCTGTAAAATTAAAGGCTCCGGCAGCAATAGCATCTTTGATCATAAAAGTTCCGTAGATCCCTTTGATGGATACAATTGCAGTAAGCATCGCGTAGGCGCCCAAAGCACTAAAAATCATATATTTTATACCTACTTTGCTGGAAGAATAACCGTTATAGATCACGATAAGATAAGATGACCAGGTCATGATCTCCCAGAAAATAAAGAAAGTGATGAAATCCTGACTAAAAATGATGCCCACCATTCCTAAGATGGTTAAAACAAAATTAAAGTAGAAATAACCGAGTCTTTCTTTTCCTTTCATATACTGAATGGAGTATAAGGAGGCCAAAACACCAAGTCCGAGAACGATAATGGCAAATAAATAGGTAAAACTATTCAGGCCAAATTGCATCTGTATACCTCCCAAGGTAAAACTATAGGTGTTGCCTATACTCAACCGGGTAAAGAACAGAATACTTGCAGCGGTTATACCAATAAAAGCTATAATTCCACTGGATCCTCTGACAATCCGGTTACTGATAAAAGCAAGAATTGCCGATGAGAAAAGGATTAATAATATGATGAAAAATAGGTTCATATCTTTTATTTTTTAATAATTATTGCACCGGTGCATTAGAGTTTAATACAAAGTCTATATAAGAAGCCTTATCCAGGATCATATCTGCCGCATTGTGCAGGTAGCCTGTGATCAGATCGGGATACAGACCAATGATCAAGATAATAGCGCCAAGAATACCCATGGCAATTTTAGCATTGATTGAGGGTTTGAATATGGCGATATGTTCAGTTTCTTCAGCAAAATACATCTTGCTTACTACTCTGAAATAATAAACAATTTCAACAATACTCACAGCAAGGATGGCTCCGATCAACAGGATCATTTCCTGATTGGCAGCAGCGGTAAGTACATATAATTTACTCCAGAATCCTGAAAAAGGAGGCAGTCCTACAATGGCAAAGGCTCCTAATGAGAATAATAATGAGATAAAGGGTAGTTTTTTACCCATACCACTTAATGTGGAAATGGTTTTATCTTTAGAGTTGTACATCAAAATACTTCCTGACATGAATAAAAGACTTTTGATCACGGCATGGTTGAACATCAGGAACAGCGCTGCAAAAACTGCAGCTTTCGTACCGATACCGAAGGCAATCATTACAAGACCCATTTGCCCGATACTGGAATAAGCCAGCATTCGTTTCAGATTGGTTTGTTTGAGTGCAGAGAACTCTGCAATGATCATGGTAACCAGTCCGGCAATAATCAGGAAGTCGAAAGCTCCTTCAATATCAAACAGGGTAAAGATGATTCTGATTAACCCGTAAACACCTGCTTTTACCACAATTCCTGCAAAGGCAGCACTTGTAGGGCCGGGAGCCTGAGAATATGCATCGGGTGCCCATCCGTTTAACGGGAACATCTCAGCTTCAATTCCAAATCCGATAATAAACAAAACCAATATTGTAGCTTTCATTCCCTGAGGAACGAGATGCATTCTTTCGGAAATTTCAGCCATATTCAGTGTACCAACCTGTGTATAAAGCAACAGAATGGCCAGTAAGATCAGCGTAGATGAAAATCCACCGATCAAAAGGTATTTAAAACCGGCTTCAGCACCGTCTCTGTGACGGTAAAAAGAGGTTAAAGAAATAGCTGTGATGGCAACAATTTCAAGGAATACAAACATGTTGAAAATATCCCCTGTGATGATAATACCAATAGCACCGGTGATCATCATCATTTGTAAAATTCCGTACGATTTCAGTTCTCCTACATCAATTACTTTTTTAAAACGATATTGATAAAGCCAGATCACAAATCCCATAAAGGAGATCAGGCTTACCAGAAATCCACTGAATGGAGTAATAATCAGATTGATCCCCCAGGGTGCTTTCCAGCCTGCGATCACTTCAGAAACATATCCGAATTCATTCACCTGTTGCATAAGCACGATCGAGATAATGATGTTGTAGAACATCACCAGTCCGGGAATAATCCGTGGCAATTCCTTATGGATCTTGACCAGTAAAGGTATTGCAAAGGCCGCAAGAAGCGGAACGACGATATAATGAATAGGAGTAATTACCATTTTAACGATTTTATTTGATCAATTTTAGCTGTATGATGGTGTTTATATAACCTGATAATCAATGAAAGAGCAACTGCAGTAACTGCAAAACCGATAACGATAGCTGTTAATACCAGTGCCTGAGGAACAGGATCTACCATTCTGTCTCCGGCATCTTCATATCCTGGAGAAAAGATCGGGGCAGTACCACCCTGAACATATCCGATCCCGATAAAAAGCAGGTGCAGACCGGCATCCATGATACTCAATCCGATTACGATCTTAACCAGATTCTTTTTCATTAAAACGGCATATAAGCCTATCAACATCAACCCGATGGCAGTTCCGTAAACTCCCAGGGTGATTATTTCGTGATATTTTACAAATATTTCATGAAATTCCTGTTGCATTACTTTTTAGGTTTAATTTTTAATAAAATATCCAGTATTCCGGTCAGTTCTACTGCTACCTTAAAGCCTACAGCTATGTAGATAATAGGAATCAGTCCACCACTTATAAGTTTATTCAGTTCTCCGAGTTGCGGAATATTTTCGAGGAAAGTATTGCCTGTGATTAATCCCCAAAGACCCAGGAAAACAAAACTGAGCCCGGCAATACTCTCTACCCAGGTCATTATGTTGTGGTTGGTATTAAATCCTTTATAGGAGATCAGCATCAGCAAAAAGCCGGTGGCTACAATGGTGCCTCCCTGGAATCCTCCTCCCGGAGTTAAATGTCCGTGGATGAACACATAGACTCCCAAAAGGGTTATGGCAGGAAACAGTACTCTCGCTCCGGTTCTGATAATGGTTGAAGAAGGCAGGCTAAGACGTTCAACTTCATCTTCCTCTTCTTTTCTCCGGTAAAGAATACTGGCAATACCTGTTGTTGCAAGGAATAAAACAGTAACTTCACCAAGGGTATCGAGTCCTCTGTAGTTTACCACAATGGCTGTAATAACATTGGCTACCTTTGATTTCTCTTTGGTATTGCTCAGATAATATCCTGCTACAGTAGGTTGCTTCGCATTGATATCCCCGATTCGGTTTTCACCAAGAGGTATATCCATAAAGGTTTCAGCAAGAAAATAGCCCAGGGCTGCTAACAATAGTATGACAAGAACTTTTTTCATAGTTTTTCATTTTTTTTATCGATGATCTCATCTTCATCCCGGGTTGTATT
>QNYL01000153.1 GCA_003973375.1 Flavobacteriia bacterium | reverse complement strand
AGAAATCCCCCTCATTATTAGTATTTCTCATTGAAGGATTGCAATTAGCGGGTGACCCCCAGAGTGTTCAACTGGGGGACGGCACAACGACGATACACGCTGTCCAAACTGTGAGTGATAGGATGAACAGATAGCTGATCCATGCTTGCTAAAGAGGACCCACTTCTACACCCAACATCAGTGCCTCATGCTAATTATTTTCCCAGCGCAAAATCTTCTCCTGAGAGACTATTCTAACGCACGCACCCACGCACGCACACACACACACGAGTAATATACACACTATACACAATTTCGAAAGCAACTGGAAAAGATAATATACAGGGACTTGCAGCAGAAAAAGACACGAGCTTAGAGCAGAAAATATGGCAGGTATGTTCAGACTATTGTTTTGGAAAAAGAGATGTCTTCAAGTCAGATTTGAATGAGTCCAGAGAGTGTCCACTTCACAGAAGAAGGAGAAGGTCATTGCAGGTAGAGGGTCTTGAGAGGGAAAAGGTACAGGAACCAACAGTTGAAAATCTAATAGGAGGAATCTGGAAGCTGATAATATCAGAAGCTGAGTGGAGAGTATTGGAGGGTTTGCATATTTATAATATATGTATCCATAAATGAAAGAGATTTCTCATCAAGTACAACATTTATGGAACACCTACAAGTAAAATAAAATGGCCCTAAACAGATGCATTGACCAAAGTGGTGGAAGCAACCCCTCACCCCCACCCCTGAAACACCCAGTATATATATGGCACATACACGCGTTTGCTTCACACATGCATGCAGATGTGGACATGACTGCAGTATCTTAATCAGTAATGTACCAGTTAACAATCAAAGCATGAGCACAGTACTGTCGTTTGTCTGTGATATGCAATGTTTTCTGCTGTCTTGCAGGTGGTGAAACATCCAACAGAGAACTTCTTCCTACAGTGGAGGTGTACAACCCTGTCACCAACAAGACAAAGCAGTTGTCCCCAATGCCGACCCCTCGACGCAGCCTCGGTGTGGTGATTGTAGACAACATGATCTTTGCTATTGGTGGAATAATTACCGTTAGCGGAACCATTTTTATAGAAGGTATGTGGGGTCTGTACAGTTTGGTAGCCACTTCAATCTTTATGTCGCTGATGTTCCCTACCATATATGGAATTGCTTTACGCGATGTTGGTGAAGATGCTACTTTAGGAGCAGCATTGCTGGTTATGGCCATTGTGGGAGGAGCTTTGATGCCTCCTTTACAGGGAGCTATTATCGACATGGGCACAGTGGGATCTCTACCTGCTGTAAATGCTTCATTCGTTCTGCCGCTTATCAGTTTTGTTGTCATTGCCATTTTTGCATACAGAGCAAACCAGCATGATAAATTACTGCAGGCACAGGCTGCCTAAGTACCTACTGTCTGTAAAGTAATTTATGAAAAATTCAATTTTATTGCTATTCACCTTATCGGTTCTTTTTGGATGTACTTCTAAAACTGAAACCACTAAAGAAAAGAACGATAAAAAGATCATGGTTTTCTTCCTTGCGGGACAGTCGAATATGGATGGCAGAGCCAGAGCCTATAAGCTAGTGTCAATTATAAGAAAGATTACGCTGACAAAACAAACAATTAATGAGATAGGTTTATTCTTTCTTTAGCGATTTTATATATTCACTTGGGGTTTTACCAAATTGTTTCTTAAAACAGGTTCTAAAATATTTAGGATCGGAAAAACCTACCATAAAGATCACCTCCGTTATTGAATATTCTCCCGATCTCAGGTGTTTTGCAGCTCTCTTTATTCTGATCGACCTGATAAATTCTGAAGTAGACAAACCGGTAATCGATTTTAATTTTTTAAACAACGTTGATCTGCTCATTGCAATTTCCGAGGCAAAGATCTCTACGGAAAAATCAGGATTATCCATATTGTCTTTTATGATGGAAACAGCTTTCTCAAGGAATTTCTGATCTAAACTGTTCGAAAGCCCTTCTACAGATTCAAAATCAGAATTTTTTCTGTATTTTTTTATCCATTTTCGTCTTGATTTTAAAATATTTTCAACTCTTAACTTTAAAATCTCTATATTAAATGGTTTTAATACAAATTCATCTGCTCCTGTTTCGAGACCTTCTTTTTCGTTCTCAATACCGGCCTTTGCCGTTAAAATGATTACCGGTATATGACTTGTATTGATATCAGTTTTGATCCTTTTACACATCTCTATTCCATCCATTACAGGCATCATCAGATCACTGATAATGATATCAGGAGAATTCTTCAGAGCAAGTTCCCGACCAATTTCTCCATTATCTGCAATCAGCACATGATAATTAACAGTAAAATAATTATATAAATAATCTTGCAGTTCCTTGTTATCTTCTACAATCAGAAGCGTTGGCGCATCTGAATCTTTAATATTTTCATGTTCTACAGGTATATCAGCCTCAAGATCTTTCATATCCTCAATCTCTTTTCTGGTATATCTGAAATCATAATTATTAAGTTGTGATTCCAAAATAGATTTTTCATCAAAAGCCGATCTGGAAACAGGAATATCTATGGTACAGGTGGTTCCTTCATGCAATTTACTTTCAATTTTTATTTTTCCTTTATGAATTTCTACCAGTTGTCTTGTATAAGCCAGGCCAAGTCCGCTGCCAACATTCATAATATTGTTCTCTTTCTTTGCCTGATAAAATCTTTCAAAAATATTGTTGAGTTCATCCTCGGGTATTCCTATTCCGTAATCAATTATCTTAATTATGGCGTAATCTATTCCGCTTTCTGTACGCTTTTGTAAAGTTACTTTAATACTTTTATTCTTCGGCGTGAATTTAAATGCATTAGACAAAAGATTGTACAATATCTTCTCTACCTTGTCACTATCAAACCATGCATCCACTGATTTTTCTTCGGGCAAATACACAAACTTTATTTCTTTATTAAGAGCGACTTCCTCAAATGCATTACAAATTCCTCCTACAAATTCAACTAAATCATCATTTTTTACAATCAGGCTGACTCCTCCGGATTCTGCTTTTCTAAAATCGAGCAACTGATTGATCAGTTTTAAGAGTCTCAAAGAGTTTTTATACATTATCGTATTCAGTTTCTTTAAATATACAGGGTTATCGTTTCCCTGCATGATCTGTTGTAAAGGTCCAATAATCAACGTAAGCGGTGTTCGTAGTTCATGAGATATATTGGTAAAGAACTGTAATTTCATCTTGTTGATCTCATCTGATTTTTCGTGTAATGCCCCTTCAAGAGCCAACTGACTCTGAAGCCGGATCTGATTCATTCGGATTCTGATTAAAATATACAAAATTAAAATGCCTAATAAAATAAATAATGCTATAAACCAAGGAGTTAAATACCAGGGAGAATTGATTACAATCTCTATTTGCTTGGGTTTGTCAATCCATACACCTGAGCTGTTAGAACCATATACTTTAAAGGTATAATTACCCGGTGGAACATTGGTATAAGAAGCAAATCTTCGTTTGTTTCCTTTTGACAACTGCCATTTATCATTAAAACCCTCAAGGATATATTTATACTGATTCTTTTCAGGGTTGGAGAAATGAAGACTTGAAAAGACAAATTCTATCGAATTCAAATAATAGGGAAGGACAATCTTTTTGGTGTCATTAATGTCTTTATTAAGAATCAGATGATTTTTTACTCTTTCCAGAGGCTTTACTGATTCATTAAATAATTTAAAATCTTCAATGGCCAATTTTGGTTTAATCGTATTAACGCTCATTTCATCAGGAAAAAAGAAAGTAAAACCATTTACTCCGGCCAAAAGCATCAAGCCTTTCTGAGAATAAAACATCGTATTCTCTTTAAACTCAGTTACAGAAAACCCATCCTGTCTATCGAAATATTTGATCTCTCCTGATTTGGGATTCAATTTTGAAATCTCTCTAACGTGTTGCATCCAGATATAACCATTTTTATCTTCCCTTATCTGAAAGATCACATCACTGGGTAAACCCTCTTTTGTAGTATAATGTTGAAATGTGATCTTACCCTCATCTGAGATCTGTAATTTGTTGAGTCCTCCCCCAAAAGTTCCTATATAAATATCTCCCTCTTTTGATTCAAAAATGTCAAGAACATAGTTGTTACTCAAACTTCTTCTGTCATCTTCGTTGAACAGATAGTGTTCAAAATAAGGTTCACCTTGTTTATTGTAAACCAACCTGTTTAATCCTCCTATCGTACCTATCCAGATCCTTCCTTTGGAATCCTCCAGAATATCCCTGATATAATTATTGGAAAGACTTCCCTGATCATCCTTTGAGAATTGGTAGTTTGTGGTTTTTTTTAATTTACCCTGTTTATCAAGCTCCAGTTTAACAAGACCGTCGATCCAGTATCCTGCCCAGATATTTCCTTCCTTGTCCTCTTCCAGGGCAAATGCAGCATTAATAATTTTCTTCCCATTTTTATCTTTTATATTATCAAAAGAGGTAATACTGTACTTTTTTGATCCTTTTTTTTGTGAGATCCTACTTACCGCTCCCCTGCTGCCAACCCAGATATTACCTCTACGGTCTTTCATCAGCCTCTTGATCTCTTTCAGGGAAATATTCTTCCATTGATCATCAATTCTCTTTACTTTCCAGGCTTTATCCTGTCCGGAATTATGACTCTTAATGATATCATCTTCTTTGATCGTGAATAATCCGCCATACTTTTGGAATCCAAACCACATATTCCCGGAATTATCTTTTGTAACCGCAAGAATGGGATACTTTTCGAATGCAGCATCCTGAATATAATCATTAGAATTAGAAAAAGTATTGTTATCAAGATCGATATTATACAAACCGTTATTCATGGTTCCCAGCCAAAGGATATTGGAATAATCTATATAAATATCATAAATATCCTTCGGAATATGTTTACTTTCAAATCTTTGTAATTCACCTGTTTCGGGCTTGTATTTTATTAAGATATCGTCTCTGGCAATCCACAGGTTATTCTTCTTATCTAGTACTATTTTAAACTTTGCATATTTTTTCTGCAAAAGAGATTTGTTTCCATTTTTAAGGTCAATATATTCTTTTCTTATTTCCTTCAAATTATCATCTAACTTAATTTTAATCAGATTTAATCTGTTTGTAACCAACCAGAGTGTATTTTCAGGATATTCAAATATGTTGACAGGAATTTCTTTCTTTAAATTTAAAAAACGTACATCTGTTTCTTTGATCTCAACCGATAGGGAATCATTTTTTTTATCAAGAATTAGTTTGCTCAGTTTGATACTGTCCAGTGATGAATATATCCAGTGATTACCATCTTCAGATCGCGTTATATTTTGTATTTGCAGTGCTTTCCCTTTTACAGAAGTTATTACTTTTTTAAACAAAAGTTTACCATCATCATCAACCTCAAAAACCTTGATCCCGTTATTATGCTGGAAAAACATTACTCCTGATTTATCTTGAAAGAATTCGGTAACTTCACTGATATAATCAGGAGAAAGTTTATCGTTAAAATATACATCAACTCTGCCTGTTTCTTTATCTATTCTGTTGATTCCTGCATCGGTGGTGCCTGCCCAGATGTTCCCTTTAAGATCTTCAAATAAAGTAATAATAATATTACTGCTCAAGCCGTTTTCAGTATTCGAAAAGTTATAATGTTGCATGCTATAACCATCGTACTTGTTGATTCCGTTATATGTACCAATCCATATAAATCCGTCTTTATCCTGAATGAGACTGCGAATGGTGTTATGTGATAATCCCTCATCTCCTGAAATATGATTGAATCTCAATTGAGAATATGCTGACCGGATTGCAAAGATCTGGAACAATAAGAAAAATAGAGTTAAACGGTTCTTCATTATCTGATGTTAAATAATCTTTGGATATGCTGATATAAAGGTAATTGTTTTGATAAAGATATTCTAAAAAATTATTTTTCAATAATAAATTTGTCTGAATATACATTTCCGTTTTCCAGTATGATTCTGATCAGGTAAACTCCGGCTTTCAGATCAATAAGGTCTGTTATTTGTTTTGTATTGCTTTTCTCAAATAATTTTCTTCCCAAAACCGAATAAACAGACAGCTTTTTTACAGGATTTTCAGAAGCAATACTGATATATTCCTTTGCAGGATTCGGATAGATCTTTACAAAATCTTTTACAGCAACCTCATCATCAACAGCAAGGGGCCATTCCCCGGCTGTGAGCAATGCATCTTTTACATCTTCAACCCAGATTGAAGTATCCTGAACAGTACTTTTAACCGTATTTTTAGGATTATAGGATATTACGTTAAACTGACTGATATCATAATTATAGGTTGAAGAAGCATCAGTTCTTTTATTGATGGTTTTATTTGATTCCGGACCGGCATCCCATACCGTAAAAGCAAATCCTCTGTTTATGGCCTGCTCAGCCAAATACCTGTAATATGCTACCCGGGAAGCCTTATCCGGCCCACCGTCGGCAAATCCGGTAGAATTTGAATTTACAACATGCAGATCACCCGTAGAATAGTCATAACCCAGACTATTGTCGGCGCCAAATTCTCCTAACAGGATCTCAGTATCATGATCTGCCGACCAGTTTAACACCGAATCAAAGGCAGCATCAATGGCTGCTTTATCGGCTGCTGATCCCCAGGAATTCTGATCTTTCCCTTCTATACTTGATTTTGTAAAAACATTGGGTTTATAATAATGAAAGCTTGCAATCAAATGATCATCACCATTCAGAATGGCAGGGTTAATGGTAGTTGGAGCCTCTTCTGCATTTTTCAATCCTCCTGTAATAATAATATTCCGCGTTGCATTATTCCCTCCTGTATTTCTAATGGCTGAAATGATCTTAGAATTGATCGTATTCATATCTTCCTCTCCTATTTCAAAATAAGGTTCATTGACCACCTCGAACAAAAGGTTTTCAGAAGTATTTTTAAAACGTTTTGAGATGGCTGTCCAGATAGCGGTAAATTTATCCAGATCGGCCAGCCTTTTGGCAGAGGTCGGATCGGTTTTTATATCCGGATGCTTATTTTTCCTGTCGAAAGTATATAAGAACTCCGTTTTTAGTGTAGATCCGTGAAAATCTATAATCGTAACAAGACCTTCTCCAAGTGCCCAGTTCACCACCTGTTCTACTCTGTTTAAATAGGATGCTGACACCTGATAATCATCAATATTTCCGGTATAGGAATCTGAAGTACCGGCCGCTTTTGAATAAATAGAGGTATCCCCGCCGGTTCTGCTGCCAAAGAAATCCATTGGAATCCTTACACAGGTAAAGCCGGCTTCAGATACATCCTGAAAATATTTTAATGTGATCTTTGGTGCCCAGTTCCCTTCTACAGGAGCACTTAAAACATTCCCGATATTGATTCCCCGTCCCATGCGTTTTACCATTTGTTCAGGTGTAATCTGTGCAACCAGATTTGACATACTGAACCATAAAGTAAAAATTAAAAAAAAATTATTCTTCATTTTTATACAATTCATTTAATAAAAAAATCAATCCTGAAATTCCTACAGAAATTCCAGTGATTGACCTTTTTCAAAATAACTCAAAAAAATTTTATGTCTTTATTTTAGAAATCAACGCTTTTTCCTGTTCTTCTCCTGAAACTCTTTTAAATAGGCCTTGATCTTTTTTACCTCACCCTTTGAGAATTTAGTATTTAATTTATCATACATGGCCTTATTGCTTTGTTTAAAGATTGCTTTTCTTTCCTCTTTACTTAAGCCCTTTCCTTTTACCTGCCCGGATATTGTTTCATATTTCTCAAGTAAAGCATTGAATAAAAATAATTTCTGTTCATCATTAAAATTCATTCTGCTTGAAACATAATCTGTTTGAGCAATTGCTCTTTTTTTATGAGATTGCTTCTTTTGAGCACTTACAGTAAGTGCAAAACCCGTTAAGAATACTAATAAGAATATTTTTTTCATTTTTATATGTTTTTATGTTTGTAAAAAGACCGACTTATATTCAAAAACTTTTTAAAACTGTGATTTTAAGCTGATAAAATGGCAATAAGAAACAGGATCAGATATAAGACCACTAAAATATTATTTTTTTTCAAAACTGCTGGATTATTAATTATTAACTCCGGAATCTCAGAATCAATTTCTTAGATTCCGGAGATTATTATTAGACTGTTCTCTAAACTATTGCTTTATAAATCGCTTTGAAGAAACTATATTTCCTTCCTGATAGATCTTTAAAACATAAATTCCTTTCTCCAGTTGGGAAATATTCAGCGTTTTTAAGCTGTCTGTTTTCGACATTGCTTTTTGACCAAGCATATTATAAATCTCTATCTTTTCTATAGGTTTTGGCGCATGAACAGATAGTAAATCACAGGTTGGATTAGGATACAGACTGATCTTGGCATCATCCACCAAGTCAACATCATCTACAGCCAAGACTTCACTGGTAAAAGTAATCTTGTCTATCTCAATTGTGCCTGTTCCGGAAGAAACTCCAAACTTGGTAGCATCATTTGGATTTGGTCTGCTAGCATCACCAAAACGAATTTTAAAACCAGTAACTTCACCTGTCCATTCAGCATTACCCATCAAGTCCATTTTATATGTTTTAAAAGCTGTATCACTGGTTGTTATAGTAAGTTCTTTAGTGCTTCCATCAGGAAATACAAAATATAAAGTATCGTCATCGGTAGAATTATTTTTTAACTTAATCTCCAGAGTTCCGTAAGTACTTGCATCCAGATGATGATCTACCTGCTGTATATTAGAGTATTTATCTACTTTAGGATCTAATGTTAAGATCCCTCCGGCAACACTTATCGAATTAACATTCTTTTCTACAAAACCTTCCTGATCACCATCTGTATCAAAAGTAAAATTATGTTTTTCAGTTGTTGGTATTGATGAAAGCATCTCAACTTTATCAATATCAAAAACTTCATTACCTGTTCCTGTAAAATTTTGATTCTTATAATTTTTAAATAAAATTTTTATCTCCTTAACTGTACCAACCCACTTTGGACTAGACACATCTAAATAGTAAGTTTGATAATCTGTATCCCCCTGTGAAATTTCAACATCAACATTTTTCTTACCTGCATCAGCATGCCCTTCAGTTTCCATAACCAATCTAATACCATTTGGACCAGTTGCACTTTTATTTTTCATTGTAATAGCCAATATATGTACAGCTGTAACATCTGGCGCTGTTGTCATATCTGCTGCAGCAATTTTGAGTCCGGGATTATTCACACCATCCTTACTTGTTAATTCCCAGTAATCTGATTTCGTCTTTTGGGTTGAAGCTATATTTTTCCAACCATCTTTAGAATTATTAAAATCCCAAGTTTGTGCTTGTAAAGAGATTGATGCTACAAAAAACATCAATAAAAGAGTAATTATTTTCATCATATTAAATTTAAGTTATTATTTCACGAGTAAAAATAATAAAACCCAAACAGCACAGAGGTGCTATTTGGGTTTTAAAAGGGGTGAAATGGTTTTTTTGCCTGTCAGAAACTAATTAGTGTCTGTCCATAAAGTCATCGAATTGAAAAAATTATCTTTTTGCGTCTTTTTCCTTTTTTTATTTTGCCTAATACACAAGCATTTGCTGCAATAAAAAAAACAAAAATTCATCAAAAATCTTAATCTTTCAAAAACCAAGCACTTTATGGACAAACACTAATTATTCCTTTCGTAAAGACCAGCAAAATCTATTTTCCTCCTTTTACAGCTCTTTTATTATTAAAATAGTCGATAAAATCCTTTTTCATTTTAGCAAGAATTTCTTTATAGGCAGGATCTTTAATAAAACTCTTCTTCTCCAGCGGATCAACCTTATAATCGTATAATTCCTCACCGATCTGATTTTTAGGATCATATTTTTTCATCAGCATAGGATGGTTGGTCATCCACGCTGTATATCTGTACCGGTCATTCCTCAGGGTATATCCGATCACATCTTCATCATTCCTTGTAATTTCCGAGAAAGCATATTCTTTAAGCCTGTCCTTTTTACCTTCAACCATAGGTTTTAAGGATAAGCCCGCTAGATCTTCGGGCAAATCAATTCCGGTCATTTCACATAAGGTGGGATAAATATCAACAAACTCAGTAGGACTTGAAATCTCGATCTTCTTCCCTACTCTCGGATCAAAAATAATCATCGGCGAACGGGTTGCCTGTTCAAAATCGGTATGTTTGTTCCACATGCTGTGATCTCCCAGATGCCAGCCGTGATCCCCCCAAAGGATTACTATGGTATTCTTTTCCAGACCTTCTTTCTTCAGCTCCTCCATCAGTTTACCTATCTGTGCATCAACATATGAAGTTGCTGCGTAATAACCGTGAATCAATTGTCGCTGCTGCTTTTCGGGTATTCTGATCACACCATCGATCTCTTTGTAAGTATAACCCGGTACTTTATACGAACTCAACTCCCAGGAAGGCTGGTAAGCCAGATCAAATCCGTTCTCAGATTTTTCCTGATTGAGAGATAAAGGCACTTTGCTTTCATCATAAAGATCCCAGTATTTAGTAGGAGAATTAAAAGGTAAATGTGGTCTTTTAAAGCCTACAGCCAGAAAGAAAGGTTTGTCGGCTTTTACCGCTTTTTTCATCAGTTCTATTCCTCCGTTTAAGATTGCTCCGTCTTCATAAGCATCATCAGGGACGTCTGCTTTTTCCCAGGCCACCTTGTAACGTTTCAGAATATATTTTCTTACTTCCTTATCGGACAGACCTTTTGCTTTAGCTTCTTTACGGAGCTCTGCAATTTTTTTCAAATGTTCAGGACTCTGATAATAACCAAACTCAGGCGGGTTATAGCCTTCATGGAATTTCAGATCTTTCATATAAATATAATCGGTCCAGGAGGCTTTATCCTGAAACTTATCTACAGAACGGGGATCAAAAATTTTTCCAACCCCGAAAGTATTGTATCCGTTATTTTTAAAATGCTGAGGCAGGGTTACCACATCAGGTCTTTTGTCTCTGATGAGGGTTTTTAAATTCAGGATCTGTGTGTAATCCGGCCTCTGACCGGAAAGCAGACTGGCTCTTGAAGGGCCGCATACCGCATACTGACAGTGATTATTGGTAAAGATTGTTCCGTGTTCGGCTATTTTATCAATGTTCGGACTGATGACAAATTTATCTCCGTAAGCACCCAAAATAGGTTTCAAATCGTCTATGGCAATAAAAAGTACATTCATCTTTTTATCGGGTTCTTGCTTTACTTCCTCTTTTTTTTCTGAACAGGATGAAAAGAGAATCATCCCGAAAAGCAATGTGCTTATTATTAAAAATATTTTTTTTATCATAAAGATTTTATTTTTTCTCAGTTAAAATATCCTGAACGGTTTGTTCTCCTTTTTTCGTTTTCACGATGTTTCCGTAATTTTTATCGGTGATCTCTCTAAACTCATCCAGACTTTTGTTGTCGCCAAATTTGATCATCAGTTGTTTTAACTGAGCTTTCAGATCTTTAACCACATCTGCGTAGGCAGGATCATCAATGATATTATGGATCTGTTCCGGGTCTTTTTGATTGTCATACAATTCCCATACATCTATATTGTAATAGAAATGTGCCAAAGTATAGCGCTTGGTCCTGATTCCGTAATGTGGCTGTACATGATGCCAGTAAGGGAATTCGTAATAATGGTAATACATTGCAGTTTGCCAGTTCTCTGGTGTTTTTCCAAATAAAAGAGGGGTAAAATCACTGCCCTGCATTTTATGATTGGTCTTAATACCTGCCAGATCCAGTAAAGTAGGAGCAAAATCTATATTGGTAACGATATCTGTGTTCACACTACCGGGTTTGATATGATTAGGATATCTGACAATAAGTGGCATATTAACCGAAGGTTCATAAATAAACCTTTTGTCAAAGAAACCATGCTCACCCAGATAAAAACCCTGATCCGCTGTAACAATAACAATGGTATTATCGGCCAGACCATGTTCATCGAGATATTTCATTACTCTACCTATATTATCATCTACCGATTTTACGCAAGCCAGGTAATCTTTAATATAATTTTGATATCTCCTCTTTTTCCCTTCTTCAGCAGACATTCCTTTTGGCTGAACAATCTGACCGGGTTTGGTTCCATAAAAATTCCAAAGAATCCTTTCTTTTCCTTTTAGATTTTTTGGAGTTTCATATTTCATATCCTTTCTGCTGAAATAATCCATCGTCATTTCAGTATCTCCTGCAGTTTTTTC